>JBBFMG010000223.1:0-3629 GCA_037478575.1 Burkholderiales bacterium
GTGATGACGGGCAGTGGCGGCTTCGTGGAGGTGCAGGGCACGGCGGAAGGCACACCCTTCAGCCGTGGCGAGATGAACGCCCTGCTCGATCTGGCGGAGCAGGGCATCCGGGAACTGATCGCGGCGCAAAGAACGGCGCTCGCAGGCTAGAGAAACGTGCGCAGGCAGTGGCCGGTCCGCGGCCAACGGCCGCCGGCTTGAGCTGCGCCCACCGTATCCAGGACGTTCAGGCACATGAAGAAACTCGTCATCGCCTCCAACAATCCCGGCAAACTCAGGGAAATCCACCGCATCCTGGAGCCTTTGGGGCTGGAGGTGCTGCCGCAATCCGCCTTCAACATCCCGGAGGCGGAAGAGCCCCACTGCACCTTCATCGAGAACTGCCTGGCCAAGGCGCGCCATGCCGCGGAGCACTCGGGCCTGCCCGCCCTGGCCGACGATTCCGGCATCTGCGTGGATGCCCTCAACGGGGCGCCCGGTGTCTATTCCGCGCGTTTCGCCGGTGAGCCCAAGTCGGACCAGCGCAACAACGAAAAGCTGGTGGCCCTGCTCAAGAACGAACCCAACCGCAAAGCCCATTACTATTGCGTGATCGTGCTGGTGCGCCATCCCCACGACCCGGAGCCCCTGATCGCGGAGGGACGCTGGGAAGGGGAGATCATCGATGAGCCGCGCGGCAGCGGCGGTTTCGGCTACGATCCCCATTTTCTGATCCCGGAACTGGGCAAGACCGGCGCCGAGCTGCCCATGGACGTGAAGAACCGCATCAGCCACCGCGGCAAGGCCCTGGCGGCGCTGGTGGAGAAACTGAAGGCGGGCGGTATTTTGCAGCGCTGAAACAGGGCCTTTGCAGGGCGCGGGGCAGAGCGGGCGCAGAGCCCGGCGACAGGTTTTGCCGCGCGACCCATCGCTTTGAGGATTGCGAGGAACACCCATGACCACCATCAAGGCCACCGAAGGGGATGCCCTCATTATCGTCGATGTGCAGAACGATTTCCTTCCGGGCGGCGCGCTGGCCGTGCCAGACGGGGATGCGGTGATCGAACCCCTGAACCGGGTGCTGGACATCTTCCACACCCGGGGCCTGCCCATCTTCGCCAGCCGGGACTGGCACCCGGCCAACCATTGCTCCTTCCGGGCGCAGGGCGGCCCTTGGCCGCCCCACTGCATCGCCGACACGGAAGGCGCCCAGTTTCCCAAAGCCCTGCAACTGCCGGCCTTCACCGCCATCGTCTCCAAGGCGACCACCCCGGAAAAGGACGCCTATTCCGCCTTCGAGGACACCCCCCTGGCGATGCAGCTCATGATGTATGGCGTGAAACGGGTGCTGGTGGGGGGGCTGGCGACCGACTACTGCGTGCTCAACACGGTGCGGGACGCAGTGAAAAACGGCTTCTCTGTGATCCTGCTCACCGACGCCGTGCGCGCCGTCAACGTGCAGCCGGGCGATGGCGACAAGGCGCTGGCGGAGATGCGCGCCCTCGGCGTGGTGGAAGCCGAAAGCCGCGACATCCAGTGAGAAGCCGATGATGAGCAGCAAGGTGAGCGGCCTGCTCACGGATCTCTACCAGTTCACCATGCTCCAGGGCTACCTGGACAGCCACATGGACGAGGTGGCGGTGTACGAGTTCTTCGTGCGCAAGCTGCCCCCAGCACGCAACTTCCTGGTGGCCGCCGGACTGGAATCGGTGCTCGACTACCTGCTCACGGTGCGCTTCGCGCCGGACGAGATCCGCTTCCTGGAAAAAACCGGCCGCTTCAACCGGCGCTTCCTCGACTATCTGGAGAATTTCGGCTTCACCGGCGACGTGCATGCCATGCCGGAAGGGCGGGTGTTTTTTCCGGACGAGCCCATCCTGCGCATCACCGCGCCCATCCTGGAAGCGCAGCTGGTGGAGACCCGTATCATCAACCTGCTGCACTACCAGACCCTGGTGGCGTCGAAGGCGGCGCGGGTGGTGCTTGCGGCACCCGACCGGCTGCTGGTGGATTTCGGCCTGCGCCGCGCCCACGGGGCCGAAGCGGCGCTTTTGGGGGCGCGCGCGGCCTACATCGCAGGCTTCAGTGGCAGCTCCAATGTGCTGGCCGACCATCTGTTCGGCATTCCCAGTTACGGCACCATGGCCCATTCCTTCATCCAGGCCCACGACGACGAGGCCGCCGCCTTCGAGCATTTCGCCCGCGCCCAGCCCGGCAACGTGGTGCTGCTCATCGACACCTATGACACCGAGGCGGCCGCACGCAAGGTGGTGGAAATCGCGCCGCGACTGAAAGCCGCCGGCATCCCCATCCGCGCGGTGCGCATCGACAGCGGCGATCTGGCCCGCCACGCCCATGCCGTGCGCGAGATCCTGGACGCAGGCGGGCTCACCGACACCGGCATCTTCGCCAGCGGCAACCTGGACGAATACGAGATCCAGCGTCTGCTGGCGCAGGGCGCCCCCATCACCGGCTTCGGCGTGGGCACGCGCATGCTCACCTCGAGCGACGCCCCCTATCTCGACTGTGCCTACAAGCTCATGGAATACGCCGGCCACGCGCGTCGCAAGCGCTCCGAGGGCAAGGCCACCTGGCCCGGCCGCAAGCAGGTGTATCGGGAGTACGACGGTACTGGACGCATGGCCGGCGACACGCTTTGTCTGGAAAGCGAGGGCTACACCGGGGAGCCGCTGCTCAGGCTGGTGATGAAGGGAGGCAAGCGCACCGAGCATCTGCCCGGGCTCGCCGAGGCACGGCAGTTGTGCGCCCAGGATCTTGCCCGTCTGCCCGAGTCTCTGAAGGGCTTGGACAGTGCGCCTCCCTATCCCGTCACCATCTCCCGCGGCCTGCGGGAGCTGGCAGCGGCGGTGGATGAGCACCGCGCCTGAGGCGCTTTGCTGCAGCACGCAGCCCGTTCCATGGTCCATCCGTCACTGCCCATGTCCGCGACGGTTTCCGGCAGCAGCCCCCAAGTAGTGAGCCCGGAGCTGCCTGCCCTGCCGCCCCTCTCCCTCTACATCCACATGCCCTGGTGCGTGCGCAAGTGCCCTTACTGCGATTTCAACTCCCACGAGCTGCGCACCGGACTGCCGGAAGAGGAATACCTGAAGGCCCTGACACGGGATCTGGAATCCACCCTCCCGGCCGCGGCCGGCCGGCGGGTGCAGACGGTGTTCATCGGCGGCGGCACGCCCAGCCTGTTTGCACCGGCCACCATCGAGCGGCTGCTCACCACGGTGCACACCCTGCTGCCCCTGGATGCCGACGCGGAGATCACGCTGGAAGCCAATCCCGGCACCTTCGAAGTGGAGAAATTCCGCGCCTTCCGGCAGGCGGGCGTCACCCGCCTGTCCCTGGGCATCCAGAGCTTCAGCGATCGTCACCTCGCCACCCTGGGGCGCATCCATGGCGGGCGCGAGGCGCGGGCGGCGCTCGCGTGCGCCCTGGAGCTGTTTCCCCGGGTGAACGTGGATCTCATGTTCGGCCTGCCGAACCAGAGCGTGCCAGAGGCGGTGGCCGCCGTAGATGCGCCACTCGCTGCCGCCGGTCCGGCCCAACTGGTCCGGCCACACTTTGAACAGGTTGGAGCCGCCGGGCCGGGCCAGGTGCAGCACGCGCGGGCCTACCGCCCTGGTGGCGATCAGTTCCAG
>JBBFMG010000224.1:0-3604 GCA_037478575.1 Burkholderiales bacterium
GTGACCGATGCCACCGCCAGGGATACCGACGAAATAATCGTCGAGCGTGTCCCCCTTTATTTCAGGAAGCCGGGGCGCGGCATAAGGCCCGGTCGGAACGAGCTGGAATCGGTGAATAGGCCCGTAGTCTGCGGCGGCGTGCTGGTCGTCCAGCCAGACCGGAATGCCGGCCCGCGCGAGCAGCGGGATGCGGCTGTTTTCCAGCTTCACGGTCTGCTCTCCATCGGCCACCACCTGCACATCCACGCCGCGCCGCTTCGCCTCGATGAGGGCGAAGGCAATCTCGTTGCTGGTGAAGCTGAAAGCCTGCACCAGGATCGCGCGGCGCGCCTGGCGAATGGCCTCGACCATGAGGTGAATCGCATTGTCCTCCGGGGTGAAGGCAAGTTCGATGCTGCCGGTGGCCGGGAAACGCTGGCCCGCGCCAGCCCAGGATGGCAGCGCAGCGGCTGCGAGTAGCAGCACGACGGCCAGGAATCGGCGTAACGCCCAACTCATGGCATGCGCTCCAGCACGGCGGCGAAAAAGCCATCGGTGCCGTGGAGCACCGGCGACAGCCTGAGGTAGGGGCCGGTGTCCAGGGCAATGTGCTGGCGTGCCAGCACCTCGTTGGCCGGCACCAGCCGGAATTCGGGGTGTTGGGCCCTAAAGCCTGCCACGACGGACTCGTTTTCCTCCGGCAGGATGCTGCAGGTGGCGTAGACCAGCCGCCCGCCCGGTTTCACCAGGCGGCTGGCGGCCTCCAGGATGCGCGCCTGCTTGGCGGCAAGCTCGGCCACGCTGTCCGGCGTCTGGCGCCATTTGAGATCCGGATTGCGGCGCAGCGTGCCCAGGCCGCTGCAGGGGGCATCCACCAGGACCCGGTCGAACCTGCCTGCCAGGCGTGTGAGGCGCGCATCCCCCTCGTCCTGGATGACCTGGGGATGGACATTGGACAGTCCCGAGCGGGCCAGACGGGGCTTGAGCTTGGCCAGACGCGCGGGGGAAACATCGAAGGCATAGAGCCGGCCCTGGGAATGCATGAGGGCACCCAGCAGCAGGGTCTTGCCGCCCGCGCCCGCGCAAAAGTCTGCCACCCGCTCGTGGCGGGTGGGCGCCAGCAGAAAACCCAAAAGCTGGCTGCCTTCGTCCTGCACCTCGATCGCGCCCTCTATGAACAGGGGATGGCGCTGGATCGCGGGCTTGCCGGGCAGGCGCAGCCCCACTGGCGAAAACGGTGTGGGCGTGACCTGGAAACCTTCTCGGGTGAGCTGCGCCAGTACGGCGTCCCGGCTTGCCTTCAGGGTGTTGACCCGCAGATCCAGCGGCGCAGGCTGCGCCAGGGCGCGTCCCAGGGCGAGCACGGCGGCCTCGTCCATCACTGGGCGCAGGCGTTCCACCACCCAGTCCGGCAGTTCGGCGCGCACCGCCAGGGGCGCATCCTCTGCGGACCGGGCGCGCAGGGCGGCCACCTGCTCGGCCTCGCCCGGCTCGAGTAAGGGGCCGAGGGCACGCAGGCTCATGCCCTGGATGCGGGTCAGGTAGGCAAGGAGCAGCAGCCGCGGCACGCGCTGCCCCGCCACGTACTCCAGGAAGCGCAGATGGCGCAGGATGCCGAACACCGTCTCTGCTATCACATGACGATCCCGCGCACCGAGGCGGGGATGGGCGCGCAGGTAGCGCGACAGCAGAGCATCGGCCGGCTGGGCGAAGCCCAGGGTTTCCCCGAGCAGCGCCTCCGCATGCCTGAGCTGGCTGCGTGTCGGTCCCTTTGCCTCCTCGGGCACGGCCACCTGGGGCGCGCGCCGATGGGAACGGGCACGCAGGCTCATGTCGCCTCCACCGTTTTGCCGCTGCTCCATTCCCGCAGCAGACTGTAGCTCACGGCGAGCAGGGTCGGGCCCAGGAACACGCCCAGGAAACCGAAGGCGGCGATGCCCCCCAACACCCCGAACAGCACCAGGATGAAGGGCATGTCTGCCCCCTGGCTGATCAGATAGGGCTTGAGGAAATTGTCGATGCTCGACACCGCCAGGCCCCCCCACAGGGCGAGAAACACGGCCATGCCCGTCTCACCCTGGAAATAGAGCCAGACCGCGGCGGGGATCCATACCAGCGGCGGCCCCATGGGCACCACCGACAGGAAAAAGGTCAACAGTCCCAGAAGCAGCGCCCCGGGCACGCCTGCGATGAGAAAGCCCACGCCTGCCAGGATGCCCTGGGCGAGGGCGGTGCCCAGGATGCCATAGACCACACCCGTGATGGTGCCGCCGGCCAGCCGCAGCAGACGCACGCCCCTGTCGCCCGCCACCCGTTGCACCCCGGTGGCGAGACGTGCCGCGAGGGTGACGCCGTCACGATAGATGAAGAAGGCGACGAACACTGCCAGCACCAACATGGCCACGCCATGCATCAGCGCCAGTCCCTGCTCCAGCACCCAGCGGGAGACGCCGGGCAGGGCGGCGCGCGCCTGCTGGATCAGGGAATCCGGCTGGGCCACCGCCTGCTGCCAGGCATCGGCGATGCTCTTGCCCACCAGCGGCAGGTTGGCCAGCCACGCCGGCGGCTGCGTGGGCAGGTGGCCGAGGCCTGCCTGCAGGGTGGTGGACAGGCGGCTCACATTCTCGGCGAGGCTTGCACCCACGATGAGGAAGGGCACGACCAGCAACAGGCTCACCGCCAGACACATCAGCGTGGCGGCCAGGTTGCGGCGCTGCCCCAGTACGGTGACCAGGCGCTGGAACACGGGCCAGGTGGCATAGCAAAGGATGGAGGCCCAAAGGAGGGCGGACAGAAAAGGCAGCAACACCAGCAGGGTGCCCAGCGCGAGCAGGAGGAGGGCCGCGACGAGGACGAGGGGCTCGATGGGCACGCGGGGCGAGGCGGGAGCGGACATGGCAGAAGGCCCGGCAGAAAACGGGCTATTGTAGCGAGGAACGGCGGTGCGCGCCCACCGCAGGGAGCTGCCCGATGGCCGGGCGAAGGGCGGCATGCTACCCTTGCGGGCGGCTTGAATGGGGGACGGACACATGGATGCGACGGGCAAACGGGTGATGCGGGTGCTGACGGCCGGCGTCGTGCTGGCCCTGCTGCTGTTTGCCGCCTACACCTGGGTGGTGCTGCACTGGAGTTATTCCACGGGCGAGCGCGTGGGCTATGTGCAGAAGTTTTCCCGCAAGGGCTGGCTGTGCAAGACCTGGGAAGGGGAGATGGCCCTGGTGTCCATGCCGGGCACGGTGGCGGAAAAGTTCCACTTCACGGTGCGCGACGAGGCCGTGGCCGCGCGCATCAATGCCACCGCGGGCCAGCGCGTCGCCCTGGAATACGAACAGCACGTGGGCATCCCCACCACCTGTTTCGGCGACACCCAGTATTTCGTCACAGGCGTGCGGGTGCTGGAAGCACCCAGCCTCCCCGGCGTGGTGCCTGCGCCCCGCTGAAGCCTACTCGGCGCGGATCTCCTCCACGAGCTGCTCGGCCACCTCGCCCTTGCGGTCGATGAAGCGCAGCTTCACCGGCAGGTAGCGGTAGTCCCGGGCCAGCCACAGTTCCAGCCCGTCCTCCCCGGGGCTGCGGACGCGTTCCAGACGTTCGGTGACCAGCGGACCCAGGGGCGTGTCCAGTG
>JBBFMG010000225.1:0-3587 GCA_037478575.1 Burkholderiales bacterium
ATCGTGGGGCTGCGCATCGACGAGACGAATGCGGCGCTTTTGGCGGGACTGGCCCGCCTGCGCGCCTCCCGTTTCGAGCGGGCCCGGCGCATGGCGCTGGAGCTGGAGCGTGTGGGCATTGTCGGCAGCCTGGAAGGGGCCATGGCCTACGCCAGCGAACACATCATCAGCCGCACCCACTTCGCGCGCTTCCTGATCGAGCAGGGTTATGCCGATGACATGCGCGGCGTGTTCCGCAAATATCTGGTGAAGGGCAAGCCCGGCTACGTGGAACACACCTGGGCGGCGCTCGACGAGGCTCTGGCTTGGATCCACGGCGCCGGCGGCACTTCGGTCATCGCCCATCCTGGCCGCTATGATCTCGGTCCGCGGCTTCTGCGGGAGTTGTTCGCCGAGTTCCGCGATCTGGGCGGCAGCGCGGTGGAGGTGGTGTCCGGCAGCCATTCCCAAGACGAAACGCTGCGCTTCGCGCAGCTCGCGCGCGAGTTCGGGCTCAAGGCCTCGCGCGGCTCCGACTATCACGGTCCCGGCCACAGTTATGTGGAGATGGGGCGTCTCGCGCCGCTGCCCGCCGGCTGCGTTCCGCTCTGGCACGACTGGCCCGAGGTGCTACCCGCAGCGGCCTGAACCCGGGCCGCCCGTTGCGGGCGCGATGTCTTTCCTCCATGGCGCAGTTCTTTTCCATCCACCCCCAGAATCCCCAGCCGCGGCTGATCCGCCAGGCCGCGGACATCGTGCGCGCCGGCGGCGTGATCGTTTATCCCACCGACTCCTGTTACGCGCTGGGCTGCCATCTGGGTGACAAGGATGCGGAGCGCCAGCTGCGCCAGATCCGGGGCCTGGATGAACATCACCATCTGACCCTGATGGTGCGCGACCTGTCGGAGATCGCCACCTATGCCAAGGTGGACAACCGCCAGTTCCGCCTGCTCAAGGCCAATACACCGGGCAGTTACACCTTCATCCTGGAAGCCACACGGGAGGTGCCACGCCGGTTGCAACATCCCAGGCGAGCCACCATTGGCATCCGCGTTCCCGATCATCCCGTGGCTCTGGCCTTGCTGAGCGAGCTCGGTGAACCGCTGTTGTCCACCACGCTGATCCTGCCGGGCGATGGCATGCCCCTCAACGATCCCGAAGAGATCCGGGAACGGCTGGAGAAACGCGTGGCCCTGATCCTGGATGCCGGCCCCTGCGGCGTGGAGCCCACCACCGTGATCGATCTCACCGGCGAGACGCCCCAGGTGCTGCGCAAGGGCAAGGGCAGTCTCGCCCCCTTCGGACTGGAGCACTGATGGAGCTGGAAGCGATCCTGCGCGAAATTTCGGTGCTGGCGCTGCCGGTGCTGTTCGCCATTACGCTGCACGAGGCGGCCCACGGCTATGTGGCGCGCCATTTCGGTGATCCAACTGCCTGGCAGGCAGGGCGCATCAGTCTCAACCCCCTGCGCCACATCGATCCGGTGGGCACCATCCTCGTGCCGCTGTTCATCTATTTCACCACGGCCCTGGCCGGCCAGGGCTTCCTGTTCGGGTGGGCCAAGCCGGTGCCGGTCAACTTCAGCCGCCTGCGCCAGCCCAAGCGGGACATGCTGTGGGTGGCGGCAGCCGGCCCCATGGCCAACCTGGTGATGGCCGTGCTGTGGATCCTGGTGGCCAACGTCAGCGGCGGTTTGCCTGGGGACAGCGTGGGCGCGTGGTTTTATGCCATGGCGGAAAAGGGCATTCTCATCAACGTCATTCTCATGGTGCTCAACCTGTTCCCCCTGCCGCCGCTGGATGGTGGCCGCATCGCAGTGAGCCTTTTGCCCAATCCCTATGCCTGGCGCTTCGCCCGCATCGAACCCTACGGCATGCTCATCCTGGTCGTGCTGCTGGTCACCGGCGTACTGGGCGCCCTGTTGTGGCCGCTGGTGGTGTTGACCACCCGCCTTCTGCTCATGATTTTTGCTGCTTAGGATCTCCTGCCATGTTCGCTGAACGTGTCCTTTCCGGTATGCGCCCCACGGGCAGTCTCCATCTGGGGCATTATCACGGCGTCCTGAAAAACTGGATCCGCCTGCAGAACGAATACGAATGCCTGTTCTTCGTGGCGGACTGGCACGCCCTCACCACCCACTACGACAGCCCACACACCATCGGTGAGAACGTGTGGAACATGGTCATCGACTGGCTCGCCGCCGGCGTCAACCCGGCCAACGCCACCCTGTTCATTCAGTCGCGTGTGCCGGAACATGCCGAGCTGCATCTGCTGCTGTCCATGATGACGCCGCTGGGCTGGCTGGAGCGCATCCCCACCTACAAGGATCAGCAGGAAAAGCTGGCCGACCGGGATCTGGCCACCTATGGCTTCCTGGGCTACCCCCTGCTGCAGAGCGCGGACATCCTCATCTACCGGGCCAACCGGGTGCCGGTGGGGGAGGACCAGGTGCCACACATCGAATTCACGCGGGAGATCGCCCGGCGTTTCAACCACCTCTATGGCCGGGAGCCGGGCTTCGAGGACAAGGCCAGGCTCGCGGTGAAAAAACTGGGTTCCAAAAAGGCCCGCCTGTACGAAGAGCTGCGCACCCGTTACCAGCAGGAAGGCGATGTCGAGGCGCTGGAAGCCGGCAAGGCACTCATCAATGAAGCACAGAATCTGTCGGTGGCGGATCGGGAGCGCCTGTTCGGCTATCTGGAGGGCAGCGGCAAGATGATCCTGCCGGAACCGGAGGCCCTGCTCACCGCGGCGTCGCGCATGCCGGGGCTGGACGGGCAGAAGATGTCCAAATCCTACAACAACACCATCGGCCTGCGTGAGCCCGCCGACAGCGTGGTGAAAAAGATCCGCACCATGCCCACCGACCCGGCACGGGTGCGGCGCACCGATCCCGGCAATCCGGACAAATGCCCGGTGTGGCAGTTCCACCTGGTCTATTCCGACGACGCTACCCGCCAGTGGGTGCGCGATGGCTGCACCAGCGCCGGGATCGGCTGCCTGGAATGCAAACAGCCCGTGATCGATGCCGTGTTGGAGGAACAGAAACCCATGCACGAGCGGGCCCGTCCCTACGAGGAAGATCCCACCCTGGTGCGCAACCTGGTGGCCGACGGTTGCGAGAAAGCGCGCGAACTGGCCCAGGAGACCCTGCGCGAAGTGCGCGACGCCATGGGCTTGTCCTACGGCTGATCGCCGGCCATGCGTAGATCATGATCCGCTGTCGCGGACCATGGCCGCCTCGAAGGAGCCGCCCATGGGCCTCTCCTCTGCGCATGCAGACTTTTGCGGTGTTCTCCTCGATCCCGGCCGGCGGTTCGCTGTGCGGTGCTGCGCCGGGCAATTGCTCCGGACGGGTTCATTGCCACATGCGGCGGCTGCCTATCAGGCCATCGTGCGCGAGCTCCTCGACTGGCAGGCACGGCGTTACGCCTGAATGGCGTGAAAGCATCACCACCGCCGGCCAGCTTTCAGCGCCCCCTGACTCTGTATCGACTGCTCCGCGCCCCGTAAACGGTCGATCTGCTCCCGCCCGGACGTCCGGCCTGTTGCGCGCCATGCGGTTGTCATGGATACTGTATGCTTTCTGCATAGTCAGGAAGCTACAT
>JBBFMG010000226.1:0-3566 GCA_037478575.1 Burkholderiales bacterium
GATCTACGGCGTCATCAAATCCGGCCAGCCGTTCAACCCAAAGTTCGCCCTTGACATGCAAGACGGTATCTGACCCCATGCCCGTATTAGGACTTGACAGGCTTGGGCGCAATAACGAGAATGCGAATAACTCGCATTCGCATAGGATTTGTTCATGGACCAAAACCCTGCACCTCGCCGACCCGGCCAAAGCGCCGGCTACCTGATCTTGGACCGAGGTCAGCCCATACCCAGCGAGCGGCTGTTCGGCCGGAAGGATGAGGTACGTATCCTGCACCGGGGCGAAGAATACCGCCTGCGCATTACCCGCGCCGGCAAGCTCATTCTGACGAAATAGCCACCTGTCAGCCAGCCAGTTCCGCACCGCCGGAGCCAGCCAGCCATGATGTTTCAAAACTCTGGAGAAAGGAACTGGCATGAAACGACCTCTATTGCTTGCAAGCGTGCTGATGACGCTGGCGCTGCCGGCCCGCGCGGATGAGAACCTCCTCGGCTACACCATGGGTGCCGAGACTCTGCCCCAGGGCGCGGCAGAGGCCTACCTCTGGCTCACCGACCACCGGGGTAAGCGCCAGGGACACTATGAGTCCCAGCACCTGCGCTTGGAATACGAATACGGGGTGACGGACAGTCTCTCCGCCTCGGTCTACCTCAACGGCTACCGCCACGACTACAACGGAAGCCCCGCACCCGGGGAGGTGGACGGTGCTCTCCAACAGTCGCGTCTGAGCGGCGCCTCGGTGGAGGTGAAAAAAATGCTTGCTTCGCCCTACAAGGATGGCCTCGGGGTCGCCCTGTACGGCGAAGTCACCCATGACAGCATCGACTCCGTCACCGGCGAAAAGGTCGACGCCTGGGAGCTGGAGGGCAAGCTCATCTTCCAGAAACCGTTTCTGGACGATCAGCTCCAGTGGGTCACCAACCTGGAACTGGAAGCCGAGACCACCCGGCCACGTGCCGGTGGCGAGCGGGAACACGCCATTGCGCCACGCCTGCGCACCGGCGTGTCCTACCGCTTCGCTCCCAATTGGTTCGTGGGCTTCGAAGGCTGGGGAGATGTGGAATACAGCAGGAAGCCTGGCGAGGCTTGGAAGCGTGCCCATTGGGACGTGTTCGCCGGCCCGAGCCTGCACTACGGCGCCAGGCAATGGTGGGCCACCCTGACCTACGTCAAGCAACTCGCCGGCTCGGACGAGCGGGACATGAGCACGGGCCTGCATCTCGCGGATCACGAGAAGCAGGAGATCCGCCTCAAGCTTGGCTACAACTTCTGAGACGAATCATGCGTGACACTCTCCTTTGGCTTGCCGTGCCGGTCCTCGCTGCGAGTGCCCTGCCCGCCCATGCTGTGCAATACCTCACGGTGGAGCAGGCCCAGCACACGCTGTTTCCTGACGCCACCGCCTTCAGGCCGGTGCGGCTGATACTCACCCCGCCGCAGCGCGCGGCCATCGAACACGCCGCACACGTGCGCGTGCGGGTCCCCGAACTCACTGCCTGGCGCGTCGAGACCGGTAGCCAGCCCATCGGCTGGTTTCTGCTGGACGAGGTGTATGGCAAGCACGAGTTCATCACCTATGCGCTGGCGCTGGACGCCACCGGCGCCGTGCGCGGCATCGAGATCCTGGATTACCGCGAAACCCACGGGGGCCAGGTGCGCAACCCCGCCTGGCGTGCGCAGTTCACCGGCAAGCGCGCCGGCGCGCCCTTGGAGCTGGACCAGGACATCCAGAACATCAGCGGTGCGACGCTGTCCTGCAAGCACATCGCAGAGGGCGTGCGCCGCCTCCTGGCCACCTACGAGGTTGCCCTGAAATGAGCGAAGTTGTCCGCCGCGCTCAGCCCTGGCTGGGCACCCTTGTGGAAATCAGCGCCACGGGCGCCCAGGCCCCGTCGGCGGTTGCGGCGGCGTTCCGGGTCATCGCCGAGGTGCACCGCCTGATGAGCTACCACGACCCGGATTCCGACGTCAGCCGCATCAACCGCGAAGGAGCGATCAAACCCGTCGTCGTCCACCCCTGGACCTGGCAGGTACTGGCCGCAGCCCGGACGTTCTCGCTGGCCAGCGGCGGCCTGTTCGACATCACCGTGGCGCCCCTGCTGGCGCGCCTGGGCTACCTGCCGCGCCATCCCGGCTTCCCGCGCTGTTCCGGGCAAGGCGACTGGCGCCACGTGGAACTGCTGCCGGCACACCGCGTGCGCCTTACCCGCCGCGTACGCATAGACCTGGGGGGCATTGCCAAGGGTTTCGCAGTGGATCGGGCGCTGGAAGTGCTGTGCGCCCACGGTATCGAGAGCGCCCGCGTGAATGCCGGCGGTGACTTGCGGGTGTTCGGCCCGACAGCACAGCCCCTGCACGTGCGGCACCCCGCCGCGCCCACGCGGCTTATGCCCCTGGCCGAACTGCAGGCGGGCGCCGCTGCGACCTCCGCGGGCTATTTTGCCGCGCGGCGGGTGCACGGGGTGTGCGTCACGCCCCACATCCATCCCCTGCGCCGCCAGCCTCTGCCCCCTGCCTCGAGCGTCACGGTCCTGGCACCGGATTGCCTCACCGCCGATGCCCTGACCAAAGTCGTGCTCGCCGACCCCGCCGCCGCCCGTCCCGTGCTGACCCGCTTCGCCGCACGGGCCATCGTGCTGGAGCGCGAGGCACGCAGCGGTGCCTGGTACGTTACGGAACTCCATCCCGGGGAGCCATACCATGGGTAAACTTCCGCTCCCCATCCGCCTTGGGCACCGCCACCGCCGCGTGCTGCATGGCGTCTTCCTGGGCACATGGCTCACAGGGATGTTGTGGCTCCTCTTCCATCACTTCCTCACCGTGCCGGGCCCCCTCGGCCCCACGCCGCACCCGCTGGAACAATGGTGGCTGCGCCTCCACGGCGGATTTGCCTTCGCAATGCTGGTAGCTGTCGGATCGGTGCTGCCGGTACACGCGCGCATGGCGTGGCAGCGCAACCGCAACCGCCCGACCGGGCTCGTGCTCCAGGCATGGCTCGCCTGGCTGGCGGCAACCGGTTACGGCCTCTATTACTTCAGCAGCGAATCGACCGAAACATGGCTGCCCCCTCTGCACTGGCTCCCCGGTCTCGCCCTCCCTGTCGTGCTGGCGCTGCACGTGCGGCTAGGGCGGCGTGCAGGCCTCCCTGCGCGGGACCGCCACCGCCCAGATCCACCGCAGCAGAAATCATTGCCCGCCACCGAATCCCCCTGACCTGTCCCCACCGAAAAGAAGATGGGGTCAGAAGATGGGGTCAAGAAGATGGGGTCAGGCCTTTACTTTATAGTCAGGCCGGTGTAGCCGCTAAAGCCTCTTCCTCCCGGTGCACTTGGGACCGGGCGCTCGCCTTCACACCCCACCTGACCTCCCCCGTCGAGGGTGAGGGAGCGGGGGCAGCTTCAGCCGCGATGGGCAACCGGCTATAAAGTAAAGGCCTCGTATCTTGCGCCCGCCCGTGAAGTGTTCTTGACTGAGGGTGCTGAGCGGGTGGGGTCTGGGCAAACCGGAAAGGCCGAAGGCCACGAGCCTGTGGGTCAGATTGGGCCCAGGCCCTGTTCTCGTTCAT
>JBBFMG010000227.1:0-3560 GCA_037478575.1 Burkholderiales bacterium
CATCTCGGCGGAAGCCCTCAACAGCTGGCAGATGGCGGTGATCTCGGTGATCGAGGATGCGCGCGTGGAGACGCTCGCCATCCGCCGCTTCCCCGGCCTCAAGCAGCTGTGGCAGCGGTTCCATACGGTGACGCCCGACCAGTCCGCGACGGCCGGTGCTTATCTGAACCGCCTGGCGCGTGCCCTGCTGGATGAGGGCTACCACGATGACGATCCCTGGATCGCCCAGGGTCGGGTCCTGTTCAGGGAGGCGTTGGAGCAACCGGGCCGGCTGGACACCAATCAGACTTCCTGGGACATCGGCGTGACCCTGGCCCATGCCTTCCTCGAAAAGAAGATTCCCTTCAGTCCGCGCACCGATGTGCTCAGTGCGGTCTATCGCGACGACAACCGTTATTTCTGGGCATTCGAGGAGTTCGACTTCGAGAAGGCCATCGCCGCCGGCTACGACAAGCCTAAGCAGGTGCGCAAATATGTCTCCCTCATGGAAATGGTCAACGAGGTGGACAACGAGCTGGCGGGTGACGATGCCCAGGAGATCTGGGTGCTGCCCACCGAGTTCTACCTGGACCAGGAAGGGGTGACCATCAACGAACTGGAGGGCAAGGAGCCGGTTTCACCTCCCTTCCACTACTCCGAATGGGACTACCAGATTCAGCTGGAGCGTCCCTCCTGGGTCACGGTCGTGGAAAAACGCCCGAAATTCGGCGAGCTCGCCGTCATCGACGACATCGCCGCTCAGTACAAGCGCCTCATTTCGCGCATGAAATTCATGCTGGACGCCATGCAACCCCAGGGTGTGCAGCGCATCCGCAAGCTGGAGGATGGCGACGAGATCGACATCAACGCCGCCATCCGCGCCCAGATCGACATCCGCATGGGCATGCAGCCGGATCCCCGCATCATGATGCGCTCGGTGCGCAAGACGCGCGACATCTCCGTGCTGGTGCTGCTGGACCTGTCGGAATCCACCAACGAGAAGGTTTCCGGCCAGGAATACACCGTGCTGGAACTCACGCGTCAGGCCTGCGTGCTGCTGGCCGATGCCATCGCCAAGGTGGGCGATCCCTTTGCCATCCACGGCTTCTGCTCGGACGGGCGGCACGACGTGCAGTATTTCCGCTTCAAGGACTTCGACCAGCCCTACGACGACAAGCCCAAGGCCCGGCTGGCGGGCATGACCGGGCAACTCTCCACGCGCATGGGAGCGGCCATCCGCCATGCCAGCCACTACCTGCGTCAGCAAAAATCTGCCAAGAAGCTGCTCATGGTCATCACCGACGGCGAGCCGGCGGACGTGGACGTGCGCGATCCCCAGTACCTGCGCTACGACACCAAGAAAGCGGTGGAGGAGGCGGCACGTGCCGGCATCATCACCTACTGCATGAGCCTGGACCCGAGGGCCGACCAATACGTCTCGCGCATCTTCGGTGCCCGCAACTACATGGTGGTGGACCACGTGGAGCGGCTGCCGGAGAAACTGCCGCTGCTCTACGCCGGGTTGACACGCTGATTCCGTTTGCGGGAGGCGCCCCATGCTGATCCACATGGCCGATCTGTTGCAGCATGCCCGCCGCAACGGCTACGCGGTGGGTGGTTACGACATCGTGAGCCTGGAATTCCTGGAGGCCATCGTCGCCGCCTGCGAGCGCGACGCCGCGCCGGCCATCCTCAGTCTGGCCGAGTCCCACTTCCACCACTATGATTTCGCCACCCTGATGCCCGCGGTGGTGGAGGCGGCGCGCCGTGCCCGGGTGCCCTTCGCCATCCATCTGGATCACGGTGCCAGCCGGGAATCGGTCATCCAGGCGATCCGGCTGGGCTGCAATGCCGTCATGATCGACGGTTCCCATCTGCCCTATGGCGACAACGCGGCCCTCACCCGGGATATCGTCGCGCTGGCCCATGGCTGCGGCATTCCCGTGGAGGGCGAGCTGGGTTACGTGCCCGGCGTGGAAGGGGAGGACGCCGCCCTGCATCCGGGCGAAGTGCGCATGACCGAGCCCGAAGAGGCGGCGCGCTTCGTGGCGGAAACGGGCGTTGACTGCCTCGCCGTGTCCGTGGGCACGGTCCATGGGCGCATGCGGGGCACGCCCGCCCTCGACTTCGCGCGTCTGGCTGCCATCCGCGACGCGGTGGAGGTGCCCTTGGTGATCCACGGCGGCACCGGCCTCACGGATGACCAATACCGGCGGCTGGTGGCCAGCGGTATGACCAAGCTCAACTACTACACGGCCCTGGCCGATGCCGCCGCCGCCAGCATCCGCGCCCAAGTGGAGGCGGCCCCCGGCGCCGGCTACACCCAGCTCGTGGCCGGCGTGCGTGCCGCCATCGCCCAAGAGGTGTCGCGCATGAACGAACTACTTGGGGCGGCGGGGCGCGCCGGCGCGGTGGCTGCGGCCTGCCGGCCCTGGCGAGAGGTGCTGCATGCCATCGGCTTTAATCTCGCGCCCGAGCTTACGCCCGAGGCGCGTGAAAGCCTGGTGCGCGAGGGCGTGCGGGTGCTGTCCGCCATTCCCGGTGTGCGCAGCGTGGAGGCGGGGATCGCCCTGCGCGACGATGCCCGTTATCATTACTGCTGGAACATCCGCTTCGCCGCGCCTGAGGTGGTGGCAAGCTACGCCGAACATCCCAGCCACCGGGACTACGCCGACCGTCTGTTCCGGCCTGCGGCGGCGGACCGTCTCACCATCGACTACTCGCTGGACTACCATGGCTGAGCCGAAAATCTATGTGGGCCTCAACCAGGACAGCCACGGCCTCACCCAGCTGGGACGCATCGTGGTGGATGCCTGGGTGTTCGGCTTCCTGCCGGAAACGGAAGACTGCGCCGGCTGGGATCTGGGCCGCATGCAGGCCCTGATGGAGCGCGTGGACGCGGAATGGGACAAGTATGGCAACCTGCCCAGTCGCCTGCCGCCCGAGCTGCGCGAGCGCCACGCCGCCCTTTACGCGCGCATCATGGAAGAGGCGCGCCGCAAGGGCTGGAATCCGGAACTGGACGAAGAAGAGTAACCCGGGCGTGCCCGAAATCTCCACCGATCTCGACCGTGCCGTGGCGCTGCTGCGGGCCGGCGGGGTGGTGGCCATTCCCACCGAGACCGTTTACGGCCTGGCCGCCGATGCGCGCAACCCGCAGGCGGTGCGGCGGGTGTTCGCCATCAAGGGCCGGCCGGCGGACCATCCCCTGATCGTCCACATCGCCGCGGCGGAGAGCCTGCCCCAGTGGGCGCGGGACATTCCCGACGCCGCCTGGCGGCTGGCCGGGCGCTTCTGGCCCGGCCCCCTCACCCTCATCCTCAGGCGCGCGCCGGGCGTGCCGGACGAGGTCACCGGCGGCCAGGACACCGTGGGCCTGCGGGTGCCCGATCATCCCCTCACCCTGGAGCTCCTGCGCCGTTTCGGCGGCGGACTGGCCGCTCCCTCGGCCAACCGCTTCGGGCACGTCAGCCCCACCCGGCCGGAACACGTGGCGCAGGAGCTGGGCGAGGCGGTGGACCTCATCCTCGACGGCGGCCCCTGTAGCGTGGGCGTGGAGTCCACCATCCTGGACCTCTCCG
>JBBFMG010000228.1:0-3555 GCA_037478575.1 Burkholderiales bacterium
TCTCTCGACCGTCTCGTATTACACGGGCAGTTTTTGCGCGCAGTCCCATTAATTTCTTGATCGCTTCACTGGTATGCCCTTTCGCCCGCGCTTCTAATAATTTCCCGAGGCGGATCAGGGTGATGATGACCGCAGCCGTTTCAACAACGCTGGGAACGCGGCCTGCGTCACTTGTCCGCCAGGGCCTTCAGGATCTTGTCGGTGATGTCGATGCGGTTGCTGACATACACCGCCTCCTGCAGGATGAGGTCGTATTTTTCCTTCTCGGCGATCTCACCGATGGCCTTGTTGACCCGTTCCTGGAATGCAGCGCGCTCCTCGTTCTGGCGGATGTTGAGATCCTCCCGGAATTCGCGCTGGGCACGCTGCAGGTCCCGGTTGAGATTGGCGAGCTCGCGCTCCTTGTTGCGGCGCTCGGTCTCGCTCAGGGTGACGCTCTCCTTTTCCAGATAGGCCTGCAGGTCACGGAACTGCTTGGCCATTTTCTGGATTTCGGCATCGCGCGCGGCGAATTCCTTCTCCAGCTTCTTGCTGGCCCGGATGGCCGGCGCCGATTCGCGGAAGATGCGCTCCACGTTGACGAAACCCACCTTGAGCTCCGCGGCCGGAACCGGAGCGGTGAAACCTGCGGTCACCAACAGCGCGACCGCCATGATCTGCCTGACTCTTTTCATACCTGCTCTCTAGAAAACGTAACCCAACTGAAACTGGAACACTTCGGTCTTGTCGTCCGGCTTGGCGTTGAGAGCCTTGGCCAGACTGAACTTGAGCGGCCCCACGGGCGACACCCAGCTCAGGGCGACGCCCGCCGAATAGCGCAGATCGCCGAGAGTCACCTTGGCCCCCTCGCCATAGACGGCGCCGGCATCGACGAAGGCGCTCAGGCGTGCCGACTTGTCGTTCTTCATGCCGGGGACGGGAAACAGGTATTCGGCATTGCCCACCAGACGGCGTGTGCCGCCGATGGCCTGGCCGAGGTTGTCCTTGGGACCGATGGTGCCGGCCTTGTAGCCGCGCACCGAGGTCACACCGCCTGCGTAATAGTTCTTGAAGAAGGGAAAGGGATCGCCCCCGAGACCCTTGGCCCAGCCCACTTCCCCGTTCAACAGCAGGGCCGTCTCCCGGGACAGGGGTTTGAGCCACTGGTGCTGGTAGGTGAGCTTGACGTAATTGAGTTCACCCCCGGGCAGGCCGATCTCACCCACCGCGCGCTGCAGCATGCCCTTCATGGGATAGAGACGGCTGTCCCGCGTGTCCCGCGCCCAGGAGGCATCACCCCGCAGGATGGAATAGCTGTTGCCGAAGGTGGAAACGAACTGGGCATAAACCGGTGAGGCGGTGGTGTCAACGGTGGACTTGGTGTGCTCGTAGCCCAGCCCGAAGCCCACGGTGTCGGTTTCCGTGATGGGCACACCCAGGCGCAGGCCCAGGCCCTGGCTGGAGGTGGTGTAGGTGGTCACGGACAGCGCGGTGGAATCCACCTTGCGGGTGTAGATGTCGAAGCCCAGGCTCAGCCCCTCGTCCGTGTAATAGGGATTGGTATAGGACAGGGCATAGACGGTGTTCACCTTGCTGGTGTTGGCCTGCACCGCCAGGAAGTTGCCGGAGCCCAGCACGTTGGCCTGGGACACGGAACCGCTCAGGATGAGACCTTCGCCACTGGAGAAGCCGGCACCGGCCATGATGTTGCCGGTGGGCTTTTCCTCGACACGCACGTTGACATCCACCTGGTCGGTGGTGCCCGCCACGGCCGGCGTTTCCACGTTCACTTCCTTGAAGTAGTCCAGCTTGTCGAGCCGTTCCCGGGAGCGGTTGATTTTGGCCGCGGAATACCAGCCGCCCTCGATCTGGCGCATCTCGCGCCGGATCACCTCGTCGCGGGTGCGCGTGTTGCCGGTGATGCGCACGTTGCGCACATAGACACGCCGGCCCGGGTCGATGAAGAAGGTGAAGGCCACCCGCTGGTGTTCCCGGTCCACTTCCGGCACTGCATTCACGTTGGCGAAGGCGTAGCCCTCGTTGCCCAGCCGGTCGCTGATCGCTTTGGTGGTTTCGGTGATGCGCTCCCGGGAGAACACCTCACCGCTTCTCACGGTCACCAGCTTGCGCAGCTCGTCTTCCGGAATCAGCAGCTCGCCCGCGACCTTGATGTCGGACAGGGTGTAGCGCGGGCCCTCGTGGATGTTGATGGTGATGTAGATGTCCTTCTTGTCCGGCGTGATCTGCACCTGGGTGGATTCGATGGCGAAATCCATGTAGCCCCGGTTGAGATAGAAGGAGCGCAGGGTTTCCAGGTCACCCGCCAGTTTCTGCTTGGAATACTGGTCGTTTTTGGTGTACCAGGACAGCCAGTTGGGGGTGGACAGGTTCATCAGATCCAGCAGGTCCTTCTCGCGGAAGGCCTGGGCGCCGACGATGTTGATCTGGCGGATCTTGGCCACCTCCCCTTCCGAGATGTCGAACCGGATCGCCACCCGGTTGCGCTCCAGGGGCGTGACGGTGGTCTTGATCTCCACCCCGTACTTGCCGCGCGCGAGATACTGGCGCTTGAGTTCCTGCTCGGCCTTGTCCAGGAGCGCCCGGTCGAATATGCGCGACTCGGCCAACCCCACTTCCTTGAGCCCGGTCTTGAGCTGATCCTTGCCGAATTCCTTGGCGCCAAAGATATCGATCTGGCCGATGGCGGGCCGCTCCTGCACCTGCACGATGAGCACACCGTCCTGGACTTCCAGGCGCACGTCGCTGAAGAAACCGGTGGCGAACAGGGCCTTGATGGCGGCAGCGGATTTTTCCTCGTCGAAGGTTTCCCCCACCTTCACCGGGAGGTAGCTGAACACCGTGCCCGCTTCGGTGCGCTGGATGCCTTCGACACGGATGTCCTTGACCACGAAGGGTTCGAAGGCGAATGCCGCGCGGCTCAGTCCCGCCGCCACCAGCCACACCAGAAGGGAAGGTCTCATGCGATCACGGCCCAAGCAAGCGGTTGATGTCGTTGTAGAGGGCGAACAGCATCAGGGTGAACAGGAGCGCCATGCCGATCCGCTGCCCGAGCATGAGAATTTTCTCGGAGGGTGGGCGTCCCGTGATGATTTCGCCCACATGATACAACAAATGCCCGCCATCCAGCACCGGCACGGGCAGCAGGTTGAGCACACCCAGACTCACGCTGAGCAGGGCGAGAAAGAGCAGCCAGGGCATCCAGCCCAGCTGGGCCGTCTGCCCGGCATAGTCGGCGATGGCCACCGGCCCGCTCAGCTTGCGCCACGACACCTCGCCCCAGATCATTTTCCAGAGAAGCTGCACGCTCAGCACGGCACCATCCCAGGTCTTGCGTGCACCCGCCGTGAGCGCACCCAGCACACCGTGGCGCACCGTGGTGAAGGCGTAGGCACTGGCCCCGATGCGGCCGATGGATTCCCCGTTCACCTGCTCCGGGCGCGGCGTAACCACGATCTCCAGGGGCTGGCCTGCGCGCAGCACACGCAGGGTCAGCGCCTGGCCGGGATGGCGGCGGATCTTTTCCACCAGCGCCTGCCAGCTTGCCACCGGCTCACC
>JBBFMG010000229.1:0-3555 GCA_037478575.1 Burkholderiales bacterium
ACGTCCGGTGGTGTGAGAGGGCGACGGGGGTGACCCCGTCCCCTACTCGATGTGCGCCCGGCGGGGCCTCAAGGCATGCAGTGCCTGGCCTGGCCGCGCTGCGTGCCTCAGGCGCGGGGCGCCAGCAGCTGCACGTTGTTGCGCAGGAAGCCCAGAAAGGTGCGGGCCACCACCGACAACTGCTTGCCCCGGGGGCGCACCACATACCAGTAACGCCGAATGGGGAAACCCTCCACGTCGAGGATCCTGATCTCTTTGTGGCCCACGTCGTGGCCAAGGGTACTGAGGGACAGGATGGCCAGCCCCAGCCCGCCGGCAACGGCCTGCTTGATGGCCTCGTTGCTGCCCAGCTCCATGCGGACCCGGAGGGTCAGGCTGTGCTCCTGAAACAGCCGCTCCACGGTGAGCCGCGTGCCTGAGCCCACCTCCCGCAGGATGAAGGCCTCATTCGCCAGTTCTGCCAGGGGGATGCGCCGGCGCCGCGCCAGGGGGTGGCGCGCTGGCGCCAGCACCACCAGGGGGTTTTCCAGGAAGGGTTCGCACTCGATATCCAACCCTTCCGGGGGCACCCCCATCACGTACAGATCGTCCTGATTGCGGGCAAGCCGCTCCAGCAGCCGGTCGCGGTTGACCACCTCGAGGGATACGTCGATGCCGGGATACTGGGCGCAGAAGGGGCCCAGCAGCCGGGGCATGAAGTACTTGGTGGTGGTCACCGCTGCAATGCGCAGCCGCCCCTGCTTGACGCCCTTGAGATCGGCGACGGTTTGTTCGAAGCGGTTCCAGGTTTCCAGCCAGTCGGCACAGGCTGCATAGAGCTGTTCCCCGGCTTCCGTGAGAAACACCTTTTTGCCGATCTGCTCCAAAAGCGGCAGGCCCACTTCCTCCTGAAGCTGCCGGATCTGTTTCGAAACGGTGGGCTGGGTGACATGCAGCTCCTCGGCGGCACGGGAAAAACTCTTCAGGCGCGCCACCGCCTCGAAGCTCCGAAGCTGACGCAGCGTGACGTGCATCATGGTCCGGCTCTCCCGAATGCGTATTGCCCAGAGTCTATCATTTGCATGCGAATTATTCATTAGTGTTCGAGTCGGGCACTCCCTACACTTGGCGGCCATGCGTCGCCGGACGCTCCGTTCATCCCCTGCGCAAGGAGTCCGCCCATGCTGCCCACCTCGGGTTCGTTCACGCCGGCGCTGGTTCTGCTGGCGCCCACCCTGCTCTGGCTCATCGGGCTCGTTCCGGCCCGTCTGGCCAACGCCCGGCCGCGCGCCATGGCACGGCTCAATGCCGCTGTCGCCTGGCTGGCTTTTGCCTGTGCGCTGGTGGCGGCGGCCGCCCACCCCTTCGCCGGGATCCAGACCTGGGTGCCCCTGTCCCTGCCTCTTCCCGGTGACATCGGTGCCCTGTCCCTGAGCGTCCATGTCAACGGCCTGACCGTGCTCATGCTGCTTTTGGTGTCCTTCGTCGGCGCCATCGTCTCGGGCTACGCGGGCAACTATCTCGACGGCGACGCCAACCAGGGCCGGTTCCACAAATGGCTCGTGCTCACCCTGGCGTCCATCCTGACGCTGATCGTCGCCGGTAATCTGCTGATGTTCTCCCTGGCGTGGATCTCCACCAGCCTGTGTCTGCACCAGCTGTTGATGTTCTACCGCGACCGTCCCGCGGCGGTGCTGTCGGCGCACAAGAAATTCATCGCCAGCCGCATCGGCGATGCCAGCCTGCTCACGGCGATCTTCCTCATCGGATCGACATTGCACACCCTGGAAATCGATCAGATCTTTGCCCGCCTGGCTGCCCTCGATGCCCCTCTGCCCACGAGCCTGGAAGCGGCCGCCCTGCTGATCGTGGTGAGCGCGGCCCTCAAGTCGGCCCAATTTCCCCTGCATGGCTGGCTGATCCAGGTAATGGAGGCACCTACCCCGGTGTCCGCCCTATTGCACGCCGGCATCGTCAACGCGGGCGCCTTCCTCGTGCTGCGCATGAGCCCGATCCTGTCCCACGCGGGCGCGGCGTTGATCCTGCTGGCGATCATCGGGCTCATCACCCTGGCCCTGGCCTCGCTGGTGATGCTGACCCAGACCAGCATCAAGGTCTCGCTCGCCTGGTCCACCACTGCGCAGATGGGTTTCATGCTGCTGGAGTGCGGACTCGGCCTCTACAGCCTGGCCATGCTGCACCTGGTCGCCCACTCCCTCTATAAGGCCCATGCCTTCCTGGCCTCGGGCAGCGGCGTGGACGCCTTCCGTGCGCCGGCCGTCCAGCTCGGCGCGAGGCCCCGCCTGCGCAGCGCGCTTCTGCCCGCGCTGCTCATTGCCGGCGTCCTCACGGCCTTGGTAGCCGCGCTGTTCGGCGTGACCTGGGGCGAACAGCCCGCGCTCATCGCGGCCGGCGCCATCGTCGCCATCGCAGTGACGCAGCTCGTGCTGGAGACCACGACCAGCCTGGGCCGCGCCGGCCTGCTCCATGCCCTGGGTCTCGCCACCGGGGTTTCAGTCGCCTACTTCGCCCTGCATGCGCTGTTCGAGCATCTCCTGGCCGGCAGTGTGCTGCCCCTGCGTGAGGCGGCCGCCGCATCCCACCGGGCGCTGGCTCCGGCCATCGTGGTGAGCTTCCTGGCCCTGATGTTCCTGCAGCAATACCTGAGCAGCGCGCGTTCGACCCTGCAGGAAAGGCTCTACATACACCTGTACAACGGCCTGTACATCGACGTCTATATCACCCGCCTGCTGCAGCGGGTATGGCCGGCCCCCATTCCGCGCAACCAGGGAGTCTGATCATGAAACTCGACGACGCAGTCATCGACAGGCAAGCCCACCTGGACCGGTGTATCGACGCCGCCTGCGAGCGCATCGCCCCGGTCTGGCCGCTCAAGCACTTCGTTGCGGTGAACCCGTTTTTCGGGCTGCGCGACCTCACCTTCCAGCAGGCATCCGACCTGCTCGCACGCATCACCGGGGGCAGTCTCTACATGCCCTGGGCGTATTTCCGGGAACAACTCGCCAGCGGGCGTATCGACCGCAGGGATCTGGCGGACGCGATTTCCCTGTGCGGCAGCGCCCTCACCCCGGCCGACGTGGAACGGACCCTCAACACCGAGGCGCCCAAACCCAGGCTGGGCATGGCTTCCGTCGCGGAGATGCTGGACCGCGTCGAGGGCGGAATCTGGACGGCCTTCGTCACCGAGCGCATCAGTCTGCACTGCGCGGCCTATTTCGACCTCGGCCAGGCCATGGTCGCCATGCCCTGGCGCGACCGGACGCTCTACGAGTCCTGGCGCCGGGCGGCGCGCATCGACCGGAGCCCGGCGATGATGGGGCTGCACCGTTTCCGTGACGCGGTGGCCAGCCTGCCCGAGGAGCCCCGGGCCGCCATTGCCTGGGCGGTGGCCGAGCTGGACATTCCGGACGAGGCGCTGGAACGTTACCTGCACGCGGCGCTGCTCAGCATCGGCGGCTGGGCGGCCTGGACGCGCTATCTGCGCTGGCAGGCCGAGCTCGAAGGCAGGCAGGACGATTCCATGGTGGATCTGCTGGCAATCCGTCTGATGTGGGA
>JBBFMG010000230.1:0-3554 GCA_037478575.1 Burkholderiales bacterium
CCTTCCACGTACTGGGGTTCGCCCAGCTTCTTGAGATATTCCGCCACGCGGTGCACTTCCTGGTCGGAAACGAAAGCGCCATGCACCCTTTGCGGATAACCGGTGCCCGGCGGCAGGTAGAGCATGTCGCCCTGCCCCAGCAGCGCCTCCGCGCCCTGCTGGTCGAGAATGGTGCGGGAATCCACCCGGCTCGATACCTGGAAGGCGATGCGGGTGGGAATATTGGCCTTGATGAGCCCCGTGATCACGTCCACCGAGGGACGCTGGGTGGCCAGCACCAGATGAATGCCGGCGGCGCGCGCCTTCTGGGCAAGCCGCGCGATCAGCTCCTCCACCTTCTTGCCCACCACCATCATGAGATCCGCCAGTTCGTCGATCACCACCACGATGAAGGGCAGGGGTTCCAGCGGCTCCGGATTGTCGGGCGTCACGCTGAAGGGATGGGTGAGCGGTGTGCCGGCCTTTTTCGCCTCCGCCACCTTTTGGTTGAAGCCGGAGAGGTTACGCACCCCCAGGGCCGACATGAGCCGGTAGCGCCGCTCCATTTCCGCCACACACCAGTTGAGGGCGTTGGCGGCATGCTTCATGTCGGTGACCACCGGCGCGAGCAGATGGGGAATGCCGTCATAAACCGACAGCTCCAGCATCTTGGGGTCCACCAGGATCAGGCGCACCTGGGAGGGATCGGACTTGTACACCAGGGACAGGATCATGGCGTTGATGGCCACGGACTTGCCGGAGCCAGTGGTGCCCGCCACCAGCACATGGGGCATGCGCGCCAGATCGGCCACCACGGGTTTGCCCGTGATGTCCTTGCCCATGGCGATGGTCAGCGGCGAATTCATGTCGTTGTACACCTGGGAGCTCAGGATCTCCGACAGGCGGATGATCTGCCGCTTGGGATTGGGCAGCTCCAGACCCATGCAGCTCTTGCCGGGGATGGTCTCCACCACGCGGATGCTCACCACCGACAGGGCCCGCGCCAGGTCCTTCACCAGGTTGGTGATCTGGCTGCCCTTTACACCCACCGCCGGCTCGATCTCGTAGCGGGTGATGACGGGGCCCGGGTAGGCCGCCACCACCTTCACTTCCACGCCGAATTCCAGGAGCTTGCGCTCGATGAGGCGGGAGGTGAACTCCAGGGTCTCCGCCGACAGGACTTCCAGATTGCCCTCGGCGGCGTCCAGCAGATGCAGGGGCGGCAGCCCGCTGTCCGGGAGGTTCTCGAACAGGGGAACCTGTTTTTCCTTCTCCACGCGTTTGGATTTGGGAATCTCAACCGTCGGGGGCTCGATGTGGATGGGCTTGTGTTCGTCCAGGGTCTTTTTCAGTTCCTGGACCACCACCTCGCGCTCGCTCTGGGCCTGTTCGCCCGCCCTGCGGTCCCGCCAGTGCTCGATGCGGCTGCGCAGGAACAGGTAGAGCCACTCCACCCCGAGCCCGATGCGCTCCATGATGGTGAGCCAGGACGCCCCGGTGAACAGGCTGAAACCGACTCCGAACAGGGCGAGCAGGAAAAGGGTGGCGCCGGTGAAGCCGAAGGCTGCGGCCAGCATGTCGCCCACCACCGCCCCGGCGATGCCGCCGGGTGCATCGGGCAAGTTGAACTGCACGTGATGCAGGCGCAGCCGCTCCAGCGCGGCGCTCGCCAGGAGCATCACCAGAAAGCCCGCACCGATCACGAACAGGGGACGGCGCTCTTCCAGGCCCACCCGCTCCAGGCGCCGGTAGCCCCACCAGACCAGATAGAGGGTGAAGACCACGAACCAGTGGGCGGAAAAACCGAAGACGTGCAGCAGCAAATCGGCCAGCCAGGCGCCGAAGGCCCCACCCCAGTTGTGCACGGTGGCCTCGCTGGCGCTATGGGACCAGCCCGGATCGCCCTTGTGATAGGTAAGCAGGATCAGGGCCACATAGAGGGCCAGCGCCACGCTGGCGAGCCACGCGGCTTCCCGCAGCATGGGCACCAGCCGCGGATGGGCGGCCGGGGAAGTGACGGGGCTGGCAGGCTTGCGATCGTTCAGGGGCATGGCAGGGTGACGGATCAAGGTCCTGATTATCCCAGATTTGTCCCAGCCCTGCCGCATCGATTGCCCTCGCCGGCCGGCGCCTCCGGCAGCAAGACCGGCCGGTTTTGGGGTGAGATCCGCCGGCGCCGTATCGATGCCGCGGCCGATGCTGCTAGAATCGGAGGCTTTTCGGATCGCATCCAGGAGGATTTCCATGTCCACCAAGCACTGCCAGCTACTCATCCTCGGCTCCGGCCCCGCCGGCTATACCGCGGCCATCTACGCGGCGCGCGCCAATCTCAGGCCCGTGCTCATCACCGGGCTCAACCAGGGTGGACAGCTCATGACCACCACCGAGGTGGACAACTGGCCCGGCGACGTCAATGGCGTGCTCGGTCCGGAACTCATGCAGCGGCTGCAGCAGCACGCCGAGCGCTTCGAAACCGAGATCGTGTTCGATCACATCCACACCGCGAAGCTCACCGAGCGTCCCTTCACGCTGATCGGCGATTCCGGCACCTACACCTGTGACGCGCTGATCATCGCCACCGGTGCCTCCGCCAAGTATCTGGGTCTGCCCTCGGAGCAGGCCTTCATGGGCAAGGGCGTGTCCGGCTGCGCCACCTGCGACGGCTTCTTCTACAAGGGCCAGAAGGTGGCGGTGGTGGGGGGCGGCAACACCGCGGTGGAGGAAGCTCTGTATCTCGCCAACATCGCCAGCCACGTGACCCTGATCCACCGCCGTGACACCTTCCGCGCCGAAAAGATCATGGTGGACAAGCTGATGCAGCGGGTGCAGGAAGGCCACATCACCCTGGAACTCAACAGCGAGGTGGACGAGATCCTAGGCGACAAGAGCGGCGTAACCGGGGTGCGCATCAAGCGCAAGGATGGCGGCACCAAGGAAATCGAGGTGGCCGGCGTGTTCATCGCCATCGGTCACAAGCCCAATACAGACATCTTCGTGGGCCAGCTGGAAATGGAAAACGGCTACATCGTCACCCAGGGCGGACGCAACGGCAACGCCACCGCCACCAGCATTCCCGGCGTGTTCGCGGCGGGCGACGTGCAGGACCACGTCTATCGCCAGGCCATCACCAGCGCGGGTTCCGGCTGCATGGCGGCGCTGGATGCGGAACGCTACCTCGACAACCTGAAGTGACATGATCCCCAAAGCCGGGCGGCCCGACGGATCCAGCCTCTTCGCCGCGGAGGCCGAGCTCTTCCGCGCCGCGGTGGCGGATGCGCGCCCGCTCCGCGATACTGGTCGCATCGAACCCCAGCGGCCGCTGGTGCGCCCCGTGCCACGCCAGCGCCTGCTGGACGAGCGGCGCGTGGTGGTGGACCTGCTGTCGGATGCACTGCCCTGGGAAGAGGCGGAAACCGGCGAGGAGCTGCGCTTCGTGCGCCCGGGGCTGTCCCAACAGGTGTTGCGCCGGCTGGGTCGCGGCCACTGGGTAATCGAGGCCGAGCTGGATCTGCACGGCCACACCCGGGACGAGGCGCGCACCCGGCTGGCGGCATTCCTGCACGACTGCCGCAAAC
>JBBFMG010000231.1:0-3535 GCA_037478575.1 Burkholderiales bacterium
CCCATTCACCGCGGCTTTGCCCGCGCGGCGGTTTGAACTCGGGCCCATAGTAGGAGAGGTATTCGGCCACGTTCTGCGCCGACCAGGCCCGGGCCCAGCCATGGACCGCCTTGAGGGCAGCATCGGTGGCGTCCGGCCGGGCCTTGCTGGAGGGTTCGGGCGCCTTCTCCGGTGCGTTCTGCGCAGGCGCGGGGGCGGGCGCCTTCTCGACGGCGGCCGGGGCAGGCACAGTCGCCGGTGTCGCCGCCGCAGGGGTTGCCGGCGCAGGTTTGGCAGCCGCCGGCGGCGCGGCCGGGCGCGTGGCTTCGGCCTTGGCGGCAGGGCGCTGCAGGCGGCTGTTGATGGGGAAGATTTCCTTGATCAGGGAGAGTTTCATCTGCGCCGCGGTGTTGTTCTTGTCCAGCTGCAGGGCGCGGTCATAGGCCTGGCTTGCCAGCTTGGCGTAGATGTCGCCCAGGTTTTCATGGGCGGTGGCATAGGAGGGATGGGTCTGGATGGCCATCTCCAGCGCATGGCGCGCCTTGTCGTACTGCTGCTGCTGGGCGTAGAGCACGGCGAGGTTGTTGTAGGGTTCCGGCAGTTCCGGGTAGTCCTCGGTGAGGGCGGTGAAGATCCTGATCGCCTCTGCGGTCTTGTTCTGTTCGGTGAGGATCACGCCCTTGAGGAAACGCGCGCGGGCGTCCTTGGGACGGCTGGCGAGATAGGCATTCACCCGCTCCAGGGCCTGGTTGAGATTGCCCTGGCGCACGAGCTGCTGGGCATCGTCGATTTCGTCGCCGAATGCGGGAAAAGAGGCTGCGGCAAGCCACAGGGAGGCGAGAAGACTGATCAGCGTGCAAGCGGTGCGCAAGGTCATTGTGTTATACTCGGGCCCAATAATTTCTTTGTAATTCCAACATTTTAACCACAAGCTTCAACCCCCGACAATCTGCGCGCTGCGATCTCCCATGGCGTCCGTCAAGACCCGCTTCGCTCCCAGCCCCACCGGCCTCATCCATTTCGGAAACGTACGCACGGCCCTGTTCAATGTCCTGTTCGCGCGCAAGGCGGGCGGCACTTTTTTGTTGCGTATCGAGGACACCGATCTCGAGCGCAGCCGCGAGGAATTCATCGAGGCCCTGAAGGAGGATCTGCGCTGGCTCGGCCTCGACTGGCAGGAAGGCGAGGGCGAGGGCGGGCCGGCCGCGCCCTATCGCCAGTCCCGGCGGGGTGATATCTACAGTCACTATCTCCAGCAGCTTACGGCCCAGGGAAGGGTTTATCCCTGTTTCTGCAGCGCGCTGGAACTGGAGGTGTCGCGCAAGGTGCAGGCGGCGGCAGGCAAGCCGCCCCGCTATTCGGGCAAGTGTGCCCACCTCAAGCCGGAGGAAGTGGCGCGCAAGCAGGCGGAGGGGCTGCCCTATACTCTGCGTTTCCGCATGCCGGCGGACACCGTGCTGGCCTTCGACGATCTGGTGCGCGGCCCGCAGAAATTTCCCAGCGAGGACATCGGCGACTTCATCATCCGCCGTTCCGACGGCACCTTTGCCTTCTTCTACGTCAACGCCCTCGACGACGCATTGATGGGGGTGACCCATGTGCTGCGGGGCGAGGATCATCTGGCCAACACGCCGCGGCAGATCGCGATCCTGCAGGCGCTGGGGCTGCCGGTGCCCCGGTATGGCCACATTTCCCTGATCGTGGACAGCCATGGCGCGCCCCTGTCCAAGCGCACCGGCAGCCTGTCGGTGCAGGAGCTGCGCGAGCTGGGTTACTTCCCCATCGCCGTCAACAACTACCTGGCCCGCCTCGGTCACCATTTCGAGGAGACCGGACTGCTCACCCTGGAGGGGCTGGCCCAGGCCTTCGAGCTGCACCACCTGGGGCGCGCCCCGGCGCGCTACGACCGTGCCCAGCTGGATCATTGGCAGGCCCAGGCGGTGCAGCACGCCGATGCCGACGCCCTCACCGCCTGGCTGGCGCCCGCGGTGCATGGCCTGGTGCCGGAGGCGGACCTGCAGGCCTTCGCCCTCGCGGTGCGCGCCAACGTGATGTTTCCCCACGATGCCCGCCTGTGGGCCGAGGCGGTCTATGCCGATGCACTGCCCATCTCCGAGGCAGCGCGCCAGGTTTTGGAGGAGGCGCCGCCCGAGCTGTTCCGCATCGCCGCCGATGCGCTGCTGGAGGACATGGATTTCAACGCCTTCGCGCAGCGGGTGAAGGCGGCCAGCGGCCGGTCCGGCAAGCAGCTGTTTTTGCCCCTGCGCGCGGCGCTCACGGGCCAGACCTTCGGGCCGGAAATGGCGCCCCTGTTCCGGCTCATGGGCTACCAGCGCGCCCGCCACCGTCTGGTGCAACACGTTCTTTCCATCTGAGCTGCCATGCTGATCCACAACACCCTCACCCGCGCCAAGCAGGAATTCGTTCCCATCGAGCCCGGCAAGGTGCGCATGTACGTGTGTGGCATGACCGTCTATGACTACTGCCACCTGGGGCATGCCCGCGTGATGGTGGTGTTCGACATGGTCTATCGCTGGCTCATGGCGAGCGGCTTCGACGTCACCTACGTGCGCAATATCACCGACATTGACGACAAGATCATCCGCCGCGCGGCGGAGAACCGGGAATCCATTGCCGAACTCACCGACCGCTTCATCCGTTACATGCACGAGGACGAGGCGCGGCTGGGCGTGCTGCGCCCCACCCACGAGCCGCGCGCCACCCAGTTCGTGCCGGGCATGATCCGCATGATCCAGACCCTGATCGACAAGGGGCTGGCCTACAGCGCACCCAACGGCGACGTCTATTACGCGGTGGCGCGCTTCCCGGGCTATGGCAAGCTGTCGGGCAAGTCCCTGGAGGACCTGCGTGCCGGCGAGCGGGTGGAAGTGGATCCCAACAAGCGCGACCCGCTGGATTTCGTGCTGTGGAAGGCGGCCAAGCCGGGCGAGCCGCAATGGGATTCGCCCTGGGGACCGGGCCGGCCGGGCTGGCACATCGAGTGCTCGGTCATGAGCGAGCATTACCTGGGCGAGCATTTCGACATCCACGGCGGCGGCCAGGATCTCCAGTTTCCCCATCATGAAAACGAGATCGCCCAGTCCGAGGGGGCCCACGGCCACCCCTTCGTGAATTACTGGATGCACATCGGCTTCGTGCGCGTGGACAACGAGAAGATGTCCAAATCCCTGGGCAATTTCTTCACCATCCGCGAGGTGCTGGAAAAGTTCGACCCGGAGACGGTGCGCTTCTTCATCCTGCGCGCTCATTACCGCAGTCCGCTCAATTACTCCGATCAGCATCTGCGGGATGCCAGACAGTCCCTCGACAGTCTCTATCTCACGCTGCGTGACGTGCCGCCGGCGGAGGTGGCGCTCGACTGGAGCGATCCCTACGCGGCCAGGTTCAAACAGGCCATGGACGACGACTTCGATTCCCACGGTGCCATCACCGTGCTGTTCGAGCTGGCGCGCGAGGCGAACAAGACCCGCTCCGGCCGGCTGTCCGGGCTGCTGCGCGCCCTGGGGGGCACGCTGGGACTGTTGCAGAACGACCC
>JBBFMG010000232.1:0-3523 GCA_037478575.1 Burkholderiales bacterium
AGCGCTCGTGGGCCAGGGACAGGCGCAGGATCTCCCGCGCCACCTCCGGGGGAAAGCCCTGGCGGGTTTCCGTATCGGCCACCGCCAGCTCGGCGAGATAGGCATCGCAGGCGTCCGTGCCCCACAGCTCCACGATGCGTTCCAGGATGCGGGGATAGTCCCGCTCCAGGGCGTGGGGATAGCGATCCGGCTGATCCGCCAGCCACCCGGCAAGCCGCTGGTCCATGCTCATTCCCCCAGCAGATGCAGCACCACCTGCCGGCGCTGGGGCGCGCTGCGGTGCTCGAACACGTAGATGCCCTGCCAGGTGCCCAGCACCGGTGCGCCGTCCGCCACGGGGATGGACAGGCTGGTCTGGGTGAGCGCGGCACGCACATGGGCAGGCATGTCGTCCGGCCCCTCGATCACGTGCTGGAACAGGGGATCGCCGTCCGGCACCAGGCGTGCGAAGAAGCGCGCAAGATCGGTCTGCACGTCCGGGTCGTAGTTCTCCTGGATGAGCAGGCTGGCCGACGTGTGGCGGATGTAGAGAGTGAGCAGCCCGGACCCGATGCCCGTCCCCCGCACCCAGCGCAGGACCGGCTCGGTGCAGGCGTAAAGCCCCTTGCCCCGGGTGGCGACCTCGATGACATGACTGGTCTGGCGCATGGCGCGATTGTACTGCGGGAAGCGCCTGGCCGATGCCTGTCAGGCACCCATGCTAACATCACGCCATTCCAAGCCGCGCAACACACCATGAGAAATGCCGCCTGGCTCGCCCTGATCCTGCTCACCGGCTGCAGCGCCCTGCTGCCCAAGGGCGAAAGCATCGTCCACGGTCCCTGGAAGAGCTACCAGGAGGCCGAGGCGGCCTTCGAACGCATCATTCCCTACCAGACCGACGTGGAAGACCTGCGCCAGCTGGGCATCGTGCCGGGCAGCACGCCCAATCTGACCCTGCTCAACTACGCCGACGTGCTGCGCCGCTTCCTGCCCAACCCGGCCTCCAATCCGGACGATCTGGATCGCGGCGTGCGCGAATGCATCGCCGCCAAGACCGCGTGTTACGGCCTGGAGATCAGCCAGCGGGTGATCCAGCGCCGCCGCTACGGCAGCTTCCTGGCGGATTTCCTCAACTTCGAGCGCAAGGTGGATGTCACCGGCTGGCATTTCACGGGGCTGCTGCTGATCCGGGACGGCAAGGTGATCTACAAGCTCACGGGCGGCCAGCCGGTGATCAGGGAATACGAGGAAAACCGCAATCCCCTCGGCCCGCTGCAGGGCAGCGGCGAGGCCGCGGCGCGCAGCATGGTGCAGTAGCCCGAAAAAAGAAACGCCCGGTGGCTCAAGCCACCGGGCGTTTCTGCCCGGGCCGTCAGGCAGCCTGGGCGAGGGTACCCTTCTCGAACACGATCTCGCCGCCCCGGACATCCACCCGGACCACATCCTTGGGCCCGAAATGCCCCGCCAGGATTTCCTTCGCCAGCGGGTTTTCGATACGGGTCTGGATGGCGCGCTTGAGAGGCCGCGCGCCATACACCGGGTCGAAGCCGGCTTTGGCGATTTCCGCCAATGCCGCATCCGTGACCTCCAGCCCCATGTCCATGGCCGCCAGCCGCTTGGACAGGTAGCCCAGCTGAATCCGGGCAATGGACTTGATGTGCTCCTCGCCGAGGGGATGAAACACCACCACCTCGTCGATGCGGTTGATGAACTCCGGCCGGAAATAGTTCTTCACCTCCGCCAGCACCGCGAGCTTGATCACCTGATAATCGTCCCCCGCCATCTGCTGGATCATCTGGCTGCCCAGGTTGGAGGTCATGACGATCACGGTGTTGCGAAAGTCCACCGTGCGTCCCTGGCCATCCGTGAGACGCCCGTCATCCAGCACCTGCAGCAGGACATTGAACACGTCCGGATGGGCCTTTTCCACCTCGTCCAGCAGGATCACGCTGTAGGGCTTGCGCCGCACCTGCTCGGTGAGATAGCCGCCCTCCTCGTAACCCACGTAGCCGGGCGGCGCGCCGATGAGCCGGGCCACCGAATGCTTCTCCATGTACTCCGACATGTCGATGCGGATGAGGTGGTCCTCGGAATCGAACAGGAAGGCTGCCAGCGCCTTGCACAGCTCGGTCTTGCCCACGCCCGTGGGGCCCAGGAACAGGAAGGAGCCATAGGGCCGGTTGGGATCGGACAGACCCGAGCGGGAGCGGCGGATGGCATCCGACACCACGCGCACCGCCTCGTCCTGGCCCACCACCCGCTCGTGCAGGGCCTCCTCCATGTGCAGCAGCTTGTCGCGCTCGCCCTGGAGCATCTTCGCCACGGGAATGCCGGTCATGCGCGACACCACCTCGGCGATCTCTTCCGCGCCCACCTGGGTGCGCAGCAGCTTGAACTTGCGCTTCTCGCTGCCGGCGGCCTCCGCCTGCCTGAGCTGGGCCTCCAGCTGCGGCAGCTTGCCGTACTGGATCTCCGCCACCTTGTCCAGCTGTCCCTTGCGCTGCAGATCGGCCATCTCGGCGCGCAGACGCTCGATCTCTTCCTTGATGTGCTGGGTTCCCTGCACCATGGCCTTTTCGGCCTTCCAGATTTCCTCGAGGTCGGAATATTCCTTCTCCAGCTTGCGGATCTCTTCCTCGAGCAGGGCGAGCCGCTTTTGCGACGCCTCGTCCTTCTCCTTGCGCACCGCCTCGCGCTCGATCTTGAGCTGGATCAGCCGCCGCTCCAGCTTGTCCATCGCCTCCGGCTTGGAGTCGATCTCCATCTTGATGCGCGCGGCCGCCTCGTCGATGAGGTCGATGGCCTTGTCCGGCAGGAAGCGGTCGGTGATGTAGCGATGGGACAGCTCCGCCGCCGCCACGATGGCCGGGTCGGTGATCTCCACCCCGTGATGCACTTCGTACTTTTCCTGCAGACCGCGCAGGATGGCAATGGTGTCCTCCACCGACGGCTCGTCCACCAGCACCTTCTGGAAGCGGCGCTCCAGCGCCGGATCCTTCTCGATGTATTTGCGGTATTCATCCAGGGTGGTGGCGCCGATGCAGTGCAGCTCGCCGCGGGCGAGCGCGGGCTTGAGCATGTTGCCGGCGTCGATCGCGCCTTCCGCCTTGCCCGCTCCCACCAGGGTGTGGATCTCGTCGATGAACAGGATGATGCGCCCCTCTTCCTGGGCGATTTCCTTGAGCACCGCCTTGAGGCGCTCCTCGAACTCGCCCCGGTATTTCGCGCCCGCCAGCAGGCCCGCCATGTCCAGGGACAGCACGCGCTTGTTCTTGAGGGTTTCCGGCACCTCACCGTTGACGATGCGCTGGGCCAGGCCTTCCACGATGGCGGTCTTGCCCACGCCGGGCTCACCGATCAGCACCGGATTGTTTTTGGTGCGCCGCTGCAGGATCTGAATGGTGCGGCGGATCTCGTCGTCGCGGCCGATCACCGGATCCAGCTTGCCCTGGCGGGCACGTTCGGTGAGGTCGATGGTGTATTTCTTCAGGGCTTCGCGCGCGCCCTCGGCTTCCGGATTCTGCACGGTTTCACCTCCTCT
>JBBFMG010000233.1:0-3509 GCA_037478575.1 Burkholderiales bacterium
CACCGACCCGGCCCCCAGCATGGACCCCGCCTTGGCGATGGAATCGTAGTCCATGGTGCATTCCATCATCACTTCGGCCGGCAGCACCGGCGTGGATGACCCACCGGGGATGACGGCCTTCAGGCGATAGCCCTCGCGCATGCCCCCCGCCATGTCCAGCAGCTCGGCAAAGGGTGTGCCCAGGGGAATCTCGTAGTTGCCGGGACGGTTCACCCTGCCCGACACGGAAAAGATCTTGGTCCCGCCATTGTTGGGCTTGCCCAGTTCCAGGAATTTCTGCCCGCCATGGCGCACGATATAGGGAATGCAGGCGAAGGTCTCCGTGTTGTTGATCACCGTCGGTCGCCCGTAGAGGCCAAAACTCGCCGGAAAAGGCGGCTTGAAGCGGGGCTGCCCCTTCTTGCCTTCGATGGATTCCAAGAGGGCGGTTTCCTCGCCGCAGATGTAGGCGCCGTAGCCGTGGTGCGCGTGGATCTCGAAGTCGAAGCCCGAGCCCAAAATGTTCCGGCCGAGGTAGCCGGCAGCACGTGCCTCCTCCAGGGCCCTCTCGAAGGCTTCGTACAGCTCGAAGATTTCGCCGTGAATGTAGTTGTAGCCGGTCTGCGCGCCCAGCGTATAGCCGGCAATGATCATGCCCTCGATCACGCTGTGGGGGTTGTAGCGCAGGATGTCGCGATCCTTGAACGTCCCGGGCTCGCCCTCGTCACTGTTGCACACAATGTATTTCGGACCCGGCAGGTGGCGCGGAATGAAGCTCCACTTGAGCCCCGTGGGGAAGCCCGCGCCGCCCCGTCCGCGCAGGGCGGAGGTCTTGATCTCGGCGATGATGGCTTCCGGCGTGATCTTTTCGGTGAGGATGCGGCGCAGGGCCTGGTAGCCGCCCACGCTCTCGTAGGTGGCCAGCGCAGCCGGATTCGGCCTGTCCAGGGTGGTAAGAATGACTTTTTCGGCCATGCCCTATTCCAGCTCCGACAGCAGCTTGTCCACCGCCTCGGGCGTGAGATGGCTGCACATCCTGTGATTGTTCACCAGCATGAGCGGTGCCCCGTCACAGGAACCCATGCACTCCCCCTGCACCAGCGTGAAACGGCCGTCTTCCGTGGTCTCGCCCCAGCCTATGCCCAGTTTCTGCTGGAGATAGGCGCCGATGTCGTGGCGCTGGGTGAGCTGGCAGGGCAGGTTGGTGCACACCGTGAGCTTGTACTTGCCCACCGGCTTGGTGTTGTACATGTTGTAGAACGTGGCCACCTCGTAGGCAGCGATGGGCGGCATGCCCAGATACTCGGCCACGAAGCGGATGGTGTCTTCGGCCAGCCAGCCCTTTTCCTCCTGGGCAATGCGCAGCGCGGACATGATCGCCGACTGTTTCTGGTCCGGCGGATACTTGGCGATCTCGCGGTCGATGCGGGCGAGGGATTCGGCAGACAGCATCAGCGGTCGATCTCCCCGAACACGATATCCTGCGTGCCGATGATGGCCACCACGTCGGCGATCATGTGACCCCGCGCCATTTCGTCCATCGCCGCCAGATGGGCAAAGCCGGGGGCGCGGATCTTGAGCCGGTAGGGCTTGTTGGCACCGTCCGAGACGAGATAAATGCCAAATTCGCCCTTGGGATGTTCCACCGCGGCATAGCACTCGCCCCTGGGCACGTGGAAGCCCTCGGTGAACAGCTTGAAGTGGTGGATGAGCTCCTCCATGTTGGACTTCATGGCCTCACGGGACGGCGGCGCGACCTTGTGGTCATCGGTTATCACCGGCCCGGGATTCTTGCGCAGCCAATCCACGCACTGCTTGATGATGCGGTTGCTCTGACGCATCTCCTCCATGCGCACGAGATAGCGGTCATAGCAGTCACCATTGACTCCCACCGGGATGTCGAATTCAAGCCGGTCGTACACCTCGTAGGGCTGCTTCTTGCGCAGATCCCAGGCCACCCCCGAGCCGCGCAGCATGGGCCCGGTAAAACCCAGGGCGATGGCCCGCTCCGGCGAGACCACGCCGATGTTCACCAGCCGCTGTTTCCAGATGCGGTTGTCCGTGAGCAGGGTTTCGTATTCGTCCAGCAGCGCGGGGAAACGGTTGGTGAAATCCTCGATGAAATCCAGCAGGGAACCCTGGCGGTTCTCGTTCAGGCGCGCCACCTCGCGTTCGCTGCGGAAGCGCGAGGGCTGGTACTTCGGCATGCTGTCCGGCAGATCGCGATAGACCCCGCCCGGACGGTAATAGGCGGCATGCATGCGCGCGCCCGAGACTGCCTCGTAGCAGTCCAGCAGATCCTCCCGTTCACGGAAGGCATACAGGAAAACCGTCATGGCGCCCACGTCCAGGGCATGCGCCCCCAGCCAGAGCAGATGGTTGAGGATGCGCGTGATCTCGTCGAACATGACGCGGATGTACTGGGCGCGGATGGGCACCTCGACACCCAGGAGCTTCTCGATCGCCATCACATAGGCGTGCTCGTTGCACATCATGGACACGTAGTCGAGCCGGTCCATGTAGGGCACGGACTGCAGATAGGTCTTGTGCTCGGCGAGCTTCTCGGTAGCACGGTGCAAAAGCCCGATGTGGGGGTCGGCGCGCTCCACCACCTCACCGTCCAGCTCCAGCACCAGGCGCAACACCCCGTGGGCGGCGGGATGCTGGGGTCCGAAGTTCAGCGTGTAGTTGCGAATCTCAGCCATGGAAGGTGTCCTCGCGGATCACGCGCGGCGTGATCTCGCGTGCCTCGATGCTCACCGGCTGATAGACCACGCGCTGCTGGTCCGGGTCGTAGCGCATTTCCACATAGCCGGTGAGGGGAAAATCCTTGCGGAAGGGGTGGCCGATGAAGCCGTAGTCGGTCAGGATGCGCCGCAGGTCCGGGTGGCCCTCGAACACGATGCCGAACAGGTCGAATGCCTCCCGCTCATACCAGTTGGCCGAGGGCCAGATGTCCACCACGGAATCCAGCACCGGAAATTCGTCATCCGGACAGAACACCCGCACCCGCAGCCGCTGGTTCTTGCCCAGCGCAAGCAGATGATAGACGGCGGCGAAGCGCCGCCCCTGCCACGTCCCTTCCCCGTAGGTGGAATAATCAACCCCACACAGATCGATGAGCTGCTCGAAACGCAGGTCGTAGTCGTCGCGCAAAAGGCGCATCACCTCCAGCATGCCTTCGCGCGGGATGACCAGCGTGAGCTCCCCCACCTGTTCGGTCAGGGTGTAGTCACGTCCCTCCAGCAGCTTTTCGAGACGCGCCGCCATGGCGGCCAGTTTCGCGTTCATCAGGGAATCGGCTCCGGCTAACGCGCAATGGTCTGGGTGCGCCTGATCTTGTTCTGCAGCTGGACCAGGCCGTAGAGCAGGGCCTCTGCAGTGGGCGGACAGCCCGGCACATAGACGTCCACCGGCACGATACGGTCACAGCCGCGCACCACGGAATAGGAATAGTGGTAGTAGCCCCCGCCGTTGGCGCAGGAGCCCATGGACAGCACCCAGCGCGGCTCGGCCATTTGGTCATACAC
>JBBFMG010000234.1:0-3502 GCA_037478575.1 Burkholderiales bacterium
TGAGGGGGGTGGGCATTTCGGTGGCGGCATTCATGGCAGACTCCTTGCAAGATGCGGTTCGGTCAATTATCCCGGCCTCAGGCGGATTGGTCAATCGCGCCCGGTGCCCCGAGCCCGGCCTGGGCCGGCGTGCCTTCCTCGTGCACCAGTTTGCCTTCCACAATGGCGCCCAGGTGCATTTCCAGGGTCTTGTAAAAGACGTCCCCTGAGACACGGGCCTTGGGCTGCAGTTCCACGTATTCGCTGGCGTGGACCGGCCCCACCACGGTGCCGTTGATGACCACGTGGGAAACCTGGATACGGCCCTCGATGCGCGCGTTTTCCGACAGCACCAGGGTGGAAGGCCCATCGCCGCGCGAAGAAACGTTGCCGAAGATGGTGCCGTCCACACGCAGGCCGCCGCTGAAGGAGACGTCCCCCTGCACGCGGGTTTCGGCACCGATCAGGGTGTCGATCCGGTTTTGGGGCCGGCTGGGTTTCTTACTGAAAAACATGGACTCTTCCTTGATGCCGAATCATTGCAGGGCAACGGTACGGGTCCAGCGGGGCTGCGCCGCACCGGCCTCGAAAACCCGCACCTGCACGCTCCGGGGTGTCATGCCGTCGGGCAGCTGCAGGGTACCCTCGAGACGCTGATAGTAACGGAAGCGCACGGCGAGCTGACCCTTGGGCCCGGGCTCGGCCAGGGTAAGCGTCCGCCCGTCTTTCACCCCGCTCACCAGCAGCTGCACGCTGCCGGAAAATTCCTGGTCGCGGGGCCCGGCGTTCAATAGTAGCAGCCGGTACCGGTATTCGCCAGGCAACAGCGGATTGCGCTCCAGCTTGGCGTGGTAAATGGTGACCCCCACCGCCCCCGGGTTGGGCGAGAGCAGATTGCGGAAGAAGGCGGCGTCCTCGCGCAGCGCCGCATTCTCTTCCTGCAGGGCCTTGAGGGTCTGGGCCAGGTTGCGCTGGGTGGCCTGCTCGATCTCCAGCTGCTGACGCAGGCGCGCACTCTCCGCCTGCAGGGCGGCGTTGTCGCGCTCAAGGCGCGCCACCTGCTCCGACAGGCGGGTCAGGGCCTCCTCAGCTCGGCTCCTTTCGAAGCCCGCCAGGCGCATGCCTGTGGTGTAGACCCAGTCGGCGAGCGCCAAACCCGCCCCCACCAGCAACACCACCACGAGCAGGCGCAACGGCAGGGGAATGTGGGTGCGCACCCGCATGCGCGCCGCCGCGATGCCGAAGCGACTCTTCAGGCTGCGCAGGAGGCGGGAGGCCATGCCGCGTCAGGGCAGCACCGGCACCTGGTCCAGCCCGAGGCGCTCCGGCAGGCCGAACAGGATGTTCATGTTCTGCACCGCCTGGCCGGAGGCCCCCTTCACCAGATTGTCGATGACCGACAATACCACCACGGTGTCGCCTCCCTGGGGGCGGTGCACGGCGATGCGGCAAACGTTGGCGGCGCGCACGGAACGCGTCTCCGGATGGGCCCCCGCGGGCAGCACGTCCACGAAGGGCTCGTCGCGATAACGGTCCTCGTACAGGGCCTGCAGATCCACCTCGCGGGTGAGACGGGCATAGAGCGTGGCATGGATGCCCCGGATCATGGGGGTGAGATGGGGCACGAAGGTAAGTCCCACCTCATGGCCGGCCACCTGGGACAGGCCCTGGCGAATCTCCGGCAGATGACGGTGCCCGGCCACCCCATAGGCCTTGAAGTTGTCGCCGGCCTCCGCCAGCAGAGTATGCACCTCGGCCTTGCGCCCCGCGCCCGAGACACCGGATTTGGCATCGGCGATGAGGTGCCGGGTGTCCACCACGCCAGCCTCGATCAGGGGCAGGAAACCCAGTTGCACCGCCGTGGGATAGCAGCCGGGATTGGCGACGAGGCGCGCCCCCCGGATGCGCTCGCGATTGAGTTCCGGCAGACCATAGACGGCTTCGGCCACCAGGTCAGGGCAGGCGTGTTCCATGCCGTACCACTTTTCCCACAGGGCGACGTCCTTGATACGGAAATCCGCCGCCAGGTCGATGACCTTCACGCCGGCAACCAGCAGGTCACGTGCCTGGGTCATGGCGATGCCGTTGGGGGTGGCGAAAAACACCACGTCGCACTGTGCCAGGGGCGCCTGCGCGGGGTCGCTGAAGGCCAGCTTCACCCGGCCACGCAGGTTGGGGAACATGTCCGCCACCGGCATGCCGGCCTCCTTGCGCGACGTGATGGCGGTAAGCTCCGCCTCCGGATGCTGGGCGAGCAGGCGCAGGAGCTCCACACCGGTGTAGCCCGTGCCGCCAACGATACCGATCTTGATCATTCCCCATTCCCTCGCAGCAGTCAGTTTCGACCCGGTGCGCGCGCCGGGCACAACACCCCGAAAACCTGGCCCGGTCGCGCGCCCGGGAAACGTCCCGTTCCCAGTTTGCGGCAGTGCGGGCACCCCGGCCTGGGGGCAGGTGGAATTCCCCGATGATAAGGGACAACACCCAGGCCAGGAATGAAAAAGCCGCCCGCAGGCGGCTTTCTGTCGCAACGGTAACGACGCTCAGCGCTTGGAGAACTGCTTGCGCCGGCGGGCTTTGTGCAGGCCGACCTTTTTGCGCTCCACCTCACGCGCATCGCGCGTGAGCAGCCCGGCCTTGCGCAGGGTGGATTTGAGCGCCGCGTCGTATTCCGCCAGGGCGCGGGCGATGCCGTGGCGAACGGCGCCTGCCTGGCCGCTCTCACCCCCGCCGGAGACGTTCACCATGATGTCGAACCGGCCTTCGCTCTCCGTCACCACCAGGGGCTGGCGCACCACCATGCGCCCCGTCTCACGGGAGAAATACTCGTCCACGGGCTTGTCGTTGACGATGAAGCTGCCCTTGCCGGGCTTGATGAACACGCGCGCGACGGAGCTCTTGCGCCGGCCCGTTCCGTAGTGCCAGTTGCCGATCATGATGGGTCCTCAGATTTCCAAAACCTTGGGCTGTTGGGCAGCATGGGGATGCTCGGGGCCCTTGTAGATCTTGAGTTTCTTGAGCATGGCATACCCCAGGGGGCCCTTGGGCAGCATACCCTTGACCGCCTTCTCCAGCACGCGCTCCGGATGCTTGGCCTGCAGCTTGGCGAAATTCGTGGTATAGATGCCGCCTGGGTAACCGGAATGCCGGTGATACTTCTTGTCTTCCGCCTTGTTCCCGGTGACGCGCAGCTTTTCCACATTGACCACGACGATGTAGTCACCGGTATCCATGTGCGGCGTGTAGATGGTCTTGTGCTTGCCCCGCAGACGACGGGCGATTTCGCTGGCGAGGCGCCCCAGCACCTTGTCGGTGCCGTCCACGACGTACCAGTCGCGCCTGATGTCTGCCGGTTTTGCGGAATAGGTACGCATACCGAAAATCCCGATGCTGAATTTGAGAAAGAGGCGGATTATAGGGGCCTTCGTGCACGGGTGTCAAACCGCTGTATGAGTCCACCACCTTTGGCACTCGGGTTGATGTTGGAGGAGGAATTGTAGGGGTGTTCGTTGTCCCAGGCGAT
>JBBFMG010000235.1:0-3455 GCA_037478575.1 Burkholderiales bacterium
GTCCTGGGCGAGCGCCAGCCGGGGCGCATCCAGGGTGACATCGAACCGGTCCGAACCACGCGTGCCCGCAAGGCTCAGCTTGACGTCCCTGAGGAGGATCGACTGGGCGCCCCCGGCCGGCAGCCCAAAGTCCCCGTCGCCGCGCAGGGTGAGATCGAGCCCGCTCAAGCCGGCGGCGTCGCCGGTCACCTTGAGGTCCAGCTTGTCGAGAGCGTAATGCCTGTCGGCCAGGGCGAACAGCAGCCCGCTTTTGATGTCCACTCGGGCGGTGACCGCCGGGTCGCTGGCCGTGAGCCTCAAGTGCGCCTCGATGTGGGTATGGGTGTTGTCGCGAATGCGCCCGGTTTGCAGGTCGAAGTCGCTCACCGTCAGCTTGCGGTTTGCCATGCGGTCGTCAAAGCTCAGCGCGCTGCGGCTCACCCGTACCCCGGCGATGTCGAACTTCACCTCCTGGGATTCCTCCTTCGAGAGCAGGTCGTCGAAATTGGTGGAGCCGTCCGCATTGCGGACCAGATGGGCCCGCGCGCCCTCGACCACGATCCTGTCCACCACCAGTTCCCTCCTGAGCAGCGGCAGCCACGCGACATAGAGCCGCAGGCTGTCCACGGCCGCGAACTCGTCCGTCCCCCTGTGCTCAGACAGACGGGTTTTGCCCAGATCGATGCCCAGCTTGGGGAAAAGCTTGAGTTTGATGTCGCCCTCGATGATCAGGGTGCGCTGCTTCTTTTCCTGCACCACTTTCACGATCTCGGGCTTGAAGGCATTGGGGTCCACCGTGAAGGCGATCACCGCAAGCGCCACCAGAAACAGCGCAACCAGACCGCCAACGGAGATCAGCAGGTATTTGAGGGCCTTGGGCACGGACGGCAGCTACTGCGCGGTTGGATGGGGCCTTCCATTGTAGCGCCGGGGGGACTTTGGGGACGACCCACCCGGTGGCTTCTCACCCACCGCCCCCTCCAAATTCAAAGGGCCCCATGCGGGGCCCTTTGAATTTGGAGCGGGTGATGGGAATCGAACCCACGTTAAGAGCTTGGGAAGCTCCCGTTCTACCATTGAACTACACCCGCCTGGGGAAACGTTTGACCGGACCGGCCGCGCTCAAGGCGTGTACGCGGCTGTGGTAGAATCGGGCGCTTATCATACTGGGTTTCGAGGCGTTGTTGAAGGTGATCCAGCTCTGGGTCAACGGCCAGGCACAGCGGGTGCCGCCCCATACCACGGTGGCGGGGCTGATCGAGAGCATGAACCTCGCCGGCAAGCGCCTGGCAGTGGAACGCAACGGGGAAATCGTCCCCCGGAGCCGCCACGCAGAGGTGGAACTCCAGCCGGGCGACCGGCTCGAAATCGTCGTCGCCGTGGGCGGCGGCTGAACCGCAGGCGCAGCCCCGGCTGCCGCTTTCTCCATTCCCACCTGGAACACACCATGGACAATCTGGTCATCGCCGGCAGGAGCTATCGCTCACGCCTTCTGGTCGGCACCGGAAAATACAAGGACTTCGAGGAGACCCGCCGGGCAGTGGAAGCCAGTGGCGCGGAAATCGTCACGGTGGCCATTCGCCGCACCAACATCGGCCAGGACGCGAGCCAACCCTCGCTGCTGGACGTATTGCCCCCTGACCGCTACACCTACCTGCCCAACACCGCCGGCTGCTACACGGCGGAGGAAGCCATCCGCACCCTGCGCCTGGCGCGGGAGCTCCTGGACGGCCACGATCTGGTCAAGCTGGAGGTGCTGGGCGACCCCCAGACCCTCTACCCCAACGTGGTGGAAACCCTGCGTGCCGCGGAAATCCTGGTGAAGGAAGGCTTCAAGGTGATGGTCTATACCTCGGACGATCCCATCGTCGCCAAGCGGCTGGAGGAGATCGGCTGTGTGGCCATCATGCCCCTGGCTTCCCTCATCGGCTCCGGCATGGGCATTCTCAATCCCTGGAACCTGCAGATCATCATCGACCGCATTTCGGTGCCGGTGATCGTGGACGCAGGCGTGGGCACGGCCTCGGATGCCGCCATCGCCATGGAGCTGGGTTGCGACGCGGTGCTCATGAACACCGCCATCGCCGCAGCCAGGGATCCCGTGCGCATGGCTTCCGCCATGAAGAAGGCGGTGGAGGCCGGACGGGAGGCCTATCTCGCCGGCCGCATGCCCAAGAAGATCTACAGCGGAAGTCCCAGCTCGCCCACCACCGGCATCATCGGCAGCACCGGCTGAACGACGCGCCGCCCTGCCTCACCTGATGTCGAGAAACCGGGTCAGCTCGTCGTAATCCGAGAGTTTGGCCGGCTCGAAATGGGTGAAGCCGTTGAACTTGAAGTATTCCGAGGCCTCCGGATCCTCATGGGCCTTGAGCAGGGCCTGGACCACGGTTTGCGTCTGGGGGAAATCCTTGCGCACAGCGAAGGTCAGGTGGGGCATGCCCTTGCCCTGCAGGACCATCACCAGGTTGTAGCCCCGATTGGTCCAAACATTGAACAGGGGGCTGGCCGCCACACCCACGTCGATGAGCCGGTACTGCAGGGCGTTGAGGACAGCCGTGGCGTCGCTGTAGAAGGTGACGCTCCGGAAGTACTTGGCGGGGTCGATGCCCATGGTTTTGAGCTCCGCCAGGGCGAGCTGGGTGATCATGGCGTCCTTCTCGTAGAAGCCGATGCGCTTGCCCTTCATGTCCTCCGGGAAGGCGATGTTGCTGTCGGCGAGCGCCATGAAGGCGGCGGAAAGCAGCCCCGGGATCTTGACCACCGGCTCGTAGCCGGCCAGCCGGTTGGCCTTGATGATCATGGAGGGCGGGGCATACATGAAGTCGTAGCGCCGCGCCTGGGCCTGCTTCATGTATTCGTCGTAAGTCTTCACCGCCTCCACCCGCACCGGCTTCTTGAGCTGCCGCGCCAGGTAGTTGGCCAGGCCCTGATACTCCCGCACCACGATGATGGGACTGCGGACGTAGTCCTGCACGCCGAGGATGTAGTAGTCCGCCGCCCGTCCGGGCAGGCTGGCGAGTAGCAGGATGATGCCGATCAAACCAGTGCCGAGTTTCATGCTTGTCTCCTTGTCGTTGTGGATGTTGTCCCCTGCGGGCCGGGCCATTACAAGCCTCCGCCCTGCCTCCGTCAAGCCAGGCCCGTCAGACAAAGCCGGTCGGGGGTCCGCTCCCCTCCCGGAACCTGCCTGGCCTAAGCCTTCATGAATTCCTCCGCCTGGGGCAGCCAGCGGGCCAGGTGCCGTTCCACGACCTCCGGGTATTGCGCCAGGAGGCGCGGCGCCAGATCCCGCGCCGCCTCCAACAGGGCCGAGTCGGCGGTCGGGTCAGCGATTCTCAGCATGGGCACGCCGCTCTGACGGGCGCCGAGGAACTCTCCGGGCCCCCGCAGGGCGAGATCCTGCCGGGCGATTTCGAAACCATCGGCAGATTCGTAGATGATCTTTAGCCTGGCCCGCGCCGTTTCCGACAGGG
>JBBFMG010000236.1:0-3424 GCA_037478575.1 Burkholderiales bacterium
GTCGTGTGGTGGTCACGGGCCTGGGCGTGGTATCGGCCTGCGGCATCGGCTGCGAGCCCTTCTTCGCCAACCTGATGGCCGGCCGTTCCGGGGTGAGCCGCCTGCCCGTGGACATGGGGCCGCATCCCATGCAGTGCGTGGCGGCGCGCATCACCGAGGATCTCGCGCCACACCTGCCCAAGGAGGCGGTGGGCACCGACCGCGTCACCCAGCTTGCCATGATCGCCGCAAAGGAGGCCCTGGACGATGCCGGTCTCGATCCGACCACGCTGGATCCCGTGCGCGTCGGGGTCTATCTGGGCACGGGCATGGGCGGGGCCACCACGCTGGACGAGTCCTACAAGGAGATCTACGACAGGAAGGCTGCGCGTCTCAAGCCCACCACGGTGCTGCGGGTGATGAACAACGCGCCCACCGCCCACATTTCCCTTGCCTACGGCTTCAAAGGCCCCACACTCACCTACAGCGTGGCCTGTGCTTCCTCGGCGGTGGCCATCGGCGAGGCGATGCGGCTCATCCAGCATGGCCAGGCGGACGTGGTGCTGGCGGGGGGCACCGAAGCCCTGCTTGCCTACGGGGTGGTCAAGGCCTGGCAGGCGCTGCACACCCTGGCGCTGGAGGCACCGGAAGGGCCGGAGGCCTCTTCCCGCCCCTTCGCCAAGGACCGCACCGGACTGGTGCTGGGCGAGGGGGCGGGCATGCTGATCCTGGAATCCCTCGAGCATGCCCGCGCGCGGGGGGCCGCCAGGATCTATGGGGAAATGGTGGGCTACGGTGTCTCCAGCGATGCCGCCCACATCACCAAGCCTTCCGCGGAGGGACAGGTGCGCGCCATCCGCGGGGCGCTGCAGGATGCCGGACTCGCGCCGGAAGCCATCGGCTACATCAACGCCCATGGCACCGCCACCCAGGTGGGAGACGAATCCGAAACCGCCGCCATCAAGGAAGTGTTCGGGCCCCATGCCTACAGGCTGGCGGTGAGCTCCACCAAGTCCATGCATGGCCACACCCTGGGGGCCGCGGGGGCGCTGGAAATGGTGGTCACCCTGCTCGCCCTGGCACGCCAGGCCATTCCGCCCACGGCCAATCTCCATGTGCCGGATCCTGCCTGCGACCTGGATTACGTGCCCCACGTGGGTCGCACCGGCGTGGCGCTCGACGCCGTGATGTCCAATTCCTTCGCCTTCGGCGGCAGCAACGCGGTTCTGGTGGCGCGGCGCTTCGGGTGAGTCCGGCCCGGCAGCCGGGCGCGGCAGCGGTGGTCGCTCAACTCTCCGGCCGCATGTGGGGGAACAGGATCACATCCCGGATGTTGGGCTTGTCCGTGAGCAGCATGACGAAGCGGTCGATGCCGATGCCGCAGCCGGCGGTGGGCGGCAGGCCGTATTCCAGTGCGCGGATGTAGTCCGCGTCGTAGTGCATGGCCTCCACGTTGCCCGCTTCCTTCTGCCGCGCCTGTTCCAGGAAACGCTCCGCCTGATCCTCCGGATCGTTGAGCTCGGAAAAGCCGTTGGCCAGCTCCCGCCCGGCGACGAACAGCTCGAAACGCTCCGTGATTTCCGGATGCCGGTCGTTGCGCCGGGCAAGCGGCGAGGTCTCCGCCGGATAGTCCACGATGAAGGTGGGCTCGAACAGCAGATGCTCGGTGGTCTCCTCGAACAGCGTGGTCTGCAGCCCGCCCAGGCCGTCTTTCCTGCGGTACTCGATGCCGTGCTTCTCGAAGTAGTCCACGAGGAAGGCGCGGTCGTTGAGTTCCGCGCCGGTGAATTCCGGGTGGTGGTGCAGCACCGCCTGCACCATGGTCATGCGCTGGAAGGGCCGGCCGAAGTCGATGCCGCGCCCCTGGTATTCGATCGTTGTGCGGCCCAGCACCCGGGCGGTGATGTCGCGCAGCATCTCCTCCACGAAATCCATGAGGAAGCGGTAGTCCTTGTAGGCCGCGTAGAACTCCAGCATGGTGAATTCCGGATTGTGCCGGGGGGACAGGCCCTCGTTGCGGAAGTTGCGGTTGATCTCGAACACCCGCTCGAAGCCGCCCACCACCAGGCGCTTGAGATACAGCTCCGGCGCGATGCGCAGGTAGAGGGGCATGTCCAGGGCGTTGTGGTGGGTGATGAAGGGACGCGCCGCCGCGCCGCCCGGAATGGGGTGCATCATGGGCGTTTCCACTTCCAGGAAGCCGCGGGCGTTGAGGAAGTCGCGGAAGGCCTGGATGATGCGCGAGCGGATGACGAAGGTGAGCCGCGTGTCCTCGTTCATGATGAGGTCCACGTAGCGCTGGCGGTATTTGAGTTCCTGGTCGGCCAGACCATGGAATTTGTCCGGCAGCGGCCGGATGGCCTTGGTGAGCAGCCGCACCTCCTTCGCCCGCACCGACAGCTCGCCCTTGTTGGTCTTGAACAGGGTGCCGCGCACGCCGATGATGTCGCCCAGATCGAAATGCTTGAAGGCCTCATGGGCGGCGGCGCCGGTGTGATCGTCCGACACGTAGATCTGAATGCGGCCGCTCATGTCCTGCAGGGTGGCGAAACTGGCCTTGCCCATCACGCGCTTGAGCATGATGCGGCCGGCCACGGCCACCGGCACCGCCAGGGCCTCCAGCTCCTCCCTGGACTTGTCCTCATAGGCGGCGGCGAGCGCTTCCGCCAGATGCTCCCGCTCGAAATCGTTGGGAAAGGCCACGCCCTGTTCCCGCAGGGCCTTGAGCTTGGCGCGCCGCTCGGCGATGAGGGGGTTGTCGTCGTGGCTGGAAATCGCTTCGTCTTGGGTCATGGCAAATCTCGTCCAAAGTGGAGTGGGGTGGCGTACCGCGCGACAGGCAGCATGTTACAGCAAGCCTTCCTGCTCGCCCTTCTCGCCGTGGCTGAGCATCCACTGGGCAAGCTGCGCCAGCGGCGCCGGCAGGCGTGCCGTGTCGAGCGCGGCGAGGCGCTCGCGGTCGCGCGCGGTGAGGGGCGCGCGCGTGGCCAGTGCCGCGAGGTCGGCAGGCGCCATGCGCCAGGGCTGCCAGGGAAGCCCCCGCTCCTCCCACAGCGCCCCCGCGCCGAGGGCGATCTCGATACCGGCAGGGTCCGGATCGCAGGCGATCTCGGCAGGCGCGGGCGCCAGGGCAAGCAGGCGCGCCATGGCCTCGCGCCACCAGGTGGGGGGAAAGCCCGGCAGCCAGACCACGCCGGTGTCGGGTTCCCTTGCGCGGGCCAGGCGTTCGAAGCTGGTGCGGTTTTCCACCAGCCGCCACCGTTGCACGGTCTGGTGCGCCTCCCGCGTCGCGTCCAGGGTGGCGGGCGTCACGGCGCAGAAATCCGTGCCCGCTGCCAGCTCCAGCCGGCCGGCCGGGGTCGTCAGCGTGACCGGCGCGGCGATGAGCAAGAGCGGCGTGTGGCGTTCGATGCCCAGCTCGGCCAGGTCCACATTGTCCGCCAGC
>JBBFMG010000237.1:0-3375 GCA_037478575.1 Burkholderiales bacterium
GGCGGAGGCGGGGGAGGCGCGCGCGGCGGACGCCCTGCGCCTGTTCTGCCGTCTCTACGGGGCCGTGGCGGGCAACGTCGCGCTCACCTTCTGGGCCACCGGCGGCGTGTACATCGCCGGCGGCATCGCGCCCCGCATCCTGTCCCGCCTTGAGGAGGGCGCGTTTCTCGACGCCTTTCTCGACAAGGGGCGCTTCCGGGCGAGCCTCGCGCGCATGCCCGTGCGCGTGGTGCTCGAGCCGCGGGTAGGGCTGCTGGGCGCCATGCGCGTGGCGGCGCGCCTGGTCAGCCCCCGGTCATCGACATGAAGCGCAGGATCTTGCCCGGCTGTTCACGGAATTCGTGACGCTCCGGCTTGAGCGCGATGGCCTGGTGGATGGCCTGGGTGAGTTCCTCCTGGCTGGCTCCGCGCCGCAACAGGGGCCGGAATTCGAAGCGATCCTCCTGCCCCAGGCAGAGAAACAGCGTGCCATCCACGGCCAGCCGCACCCGGTTGCAGGTGGCGCAGAAATGCTGGGAGATGGGCGTGATGAAGCCGATGCTGAAGCGACCGTCCGGCGTCTGCAGGTAACGGGCGGGCCCACCGCCCGGCACCCCGCCTTCCACCAGGCCAAAGCCGGCACGCAGCGTTTCCTTGATGGGCTGCAGGTCCAGATACTGGGCGTTGCGGCCGGTCTCGCCCATGGGCATGGTCTCGATCAGGCGCAGCACGAAGCCGCGCGCCATGCAGAAGCGCACCATGTCCTCGATCTCATCGTCGTTGACCCCGCGCATGGCCACCATGTTGATCTTGATGGGCAGGAAGCCCACCTCCTGCGCGGCGTCCAGTCCCGCCAGGATCTGGCCCAGCACGTCGCGGCCGGCGATGCGCGCGATGCGTTCCGGACGCAGGGAGTCGAGGCTCACGTTGAGCCGCGTCACCCCCGCCGCCCGCAGCGCAGCCGCATGTTTCGCCAGCTGGGTGGCATTGGTGCTCAGGGAGAGATCCTCGATGCCCGGCAGGGCGGCGAGGCGCGCGGCCAGTTCCGGCAAATTGCGCCGCAGCAGTGGCTCGCCCCCGGTGAGGCGCACCCGGCGCAGCCCCAGACGGCAAAAGGCCCCCAGCAGACGCTCGATTTCATCGAAGCTCAACCAGTGTTCCGGCTCCTCGAAGCCCTTGAAACCTTTGGGCATGCAGTAGCTGCAGCGCAGATCGCAGCGGTCGGTGACCGACAGACGCAGGTATTCGATACGGCGGCCGTAGCGGTCGGTGAGGACGCTCATGGGGACTCCGTGCGTTATATCCCAGCGAATATAGCCAGCGGCGCGCGGGAAGACAACCATTTTCTTGCAGGGGGCGCGGGCTGGCCCCGGTGTACAATACGCGCCCCGCTTTTTCCATTTGAACGACAGGAGGTATCCATGGGCAAAGGCGACCTGCGCACCCGGCGCGGCAAGATCTACAACGGCTCCTACGGCGTGAGCCGGCCCCACAAGGTCAAGAAGAAACAGGAAACCCCGCAGCCTGCCGCCAAGCGCAAATGATGTCCGCCCCGGTTCCCGCCGGGGTTTTTTGTTGCCTGCCAGGCTTGGCAGCGGTCGTTATATCGGCCAGAATATAACCCATGGCGAAGGGCGCGGGGCGGGTGTTCGGGCTGGCCGGGTTCAGCGGGGCAGGCAAGACGACGCTGCTGGAGAAACTCATTCCGGTCTTCCGGCAGCGTGGTCTCACGGTATCGGTCATCAAGCAGACCCACCACGAATTCGACATCGACCGGCCGGGCAAGGATTCCTGGCGCCACCGCCAGGCGGGCGCAGCCGAAGTGCTGGTGAGCTCGGACCGGCGCTGGGCACTGATGCACGAACTGCGCGACGAGCCGCCGCCCTCCCTGGACGCCCATCTGGCGCGGCTTGCGCCCTGTGATCTGGTGCTGGTGGAGGGCTACAAGCGGGAAGCCATCCCCAAACTGGAGGTGCATCGCCCGGCGCTGGGCAAGCCTCTCATCCATCCGGAGGATTCCCACATCGTGGCCATTGCCTCGGATGTGCCTGTGGCTGCGCCGCTCACCTGGTTTCACCTGGACGACGTGGCCGCCATTGCCGACTTCATTCTCGAACACGGACGGCCCGTATGAGCGAACGCCCCCTGCTTTCCGTCGATGAGGCCCTGGACCGTCTGCTGGCCGCGGCGCGCCCGCTGGCGGAGGTGGACACGGTGGACACAATCAGTGCCCTGGGACGCGTGCTGGCGGAATCCCAAATCTCGCCCATCGCCGTGCCGCCGCTGGACAACAGCGCCATGGATGGCTATGCAGTGCGTGCCGCCGATCTGGCTGCCACGGATGACACCCGCCTGCCCGTGAGCCAGCGCATCGCCGCGGGCAGCGTGGGTGGGCCCCTCGCACCGGGCACCGCGGCGCGCATTTTCACGGGCGCGCCCGTGCCGCCCGGCGCCGATGCCGTGGTGATGCAGGAAAACACCACCGCCGAAGGCGATGCCGTGGTGATCCACCGGGCCGTGGCGGCGGGCACCAACATCCGCCGCGCCGGAGAGGACATCGCGCCCGGGACCACCATTCTCGCGGCGGGTACGCGGCTTGCGCCCCAGCATCTGGGGCTCGCGGCCTCGGTGGGACTTGGCCGGCTGCCGGTGGTGCGGCGGCTGCGGGTCGCCAGCTTCTTCACCGGCGATGAACTGGTGGCGCCCGGCCAGCCCCTGGCGCCGGGCCAGATCTACAACTCCAACCGCTATACCATCAACGGTCTGCTCGCCGCCCTCGGCTACGAGGTGGTGGATCTCGGTACCGTGCCCGACGACCTGGAGGCCACGGCAGGGGTGCTGCGGCAGGCGGCGGAGCTGGCCGATGTGGTCATCACCAGCGGGGGGGTTTCGGTGGGCGAGGCGGATTTCGTCAAGGCTGCGGTGGAGCGCCATGGCCGGCTCGACATGTGGCGCATTGCCGTCAAACCGGGCAAGCCCCTCGCGTTTGGTGAGGTGCTGGGCAAGCCCTTCATCGGCCTGCCCGGCAATCCGGTTTCGGTGTTCGTCACCTTCTGCCTGTTCGCGCGGCCTTTCCTGCTGCGCATGCAGGGCGTGCAGCAGGTAATGCCCGCGGCATTCTGGGTCGAGGCGGCCTTCGACTGGCCCCGTCCGGACAAGCGCCGCGAGTTTCTGCGCGCGCGGCTGGTGCGCGACGGGGAGGCGCCGAGCCGGGTGGAGATATATCCCCATCAGGGCTCGGGCGTGCTCACCTCCACGGTCTGGGGCGATGGCTTGGTGGACGTTCCGGCGGCCACACCGGTGCGGCGGGGCGAGCGGGTGCGCTTCATCCCCTTTGCGGAGCTTCTGCGATGATCAGCGTGAAAGTCCTCTATTTCGCGAGGCTGCGGGAGGCCT
>JBBFMG010000238.1:0-3337 GCA_037478575.1 Burkholderiales bacterium
CTCGCCCTCCTCCTTCAGCTCCCCGCCGCCCTTCTTCATCGCCTTGCCCTCCTCCGCGCGCTTGCGGCGCACCTCCTTCGGGTCCGCGATCAGCGGCCGGTAGATCTCCACCCGGTCCCGATCCCGCACCGGGGTGTCCAGCTTGGTGAGCTTCGACCAAATGCCCACCTTGTTGCGGGCCAGGTCGATTTCCGGAAAACGCTCCAACACCCCGGAACGGCGGATCGCCTCCTCCACCGTCGCCCCGGGCGGCAGGCGCACCGGGATGAGCACCTGCTGATCGGGGCGGGCATAGGCGACCTCCACCAGGATGGTCTCATCCGCCATGGATTCTCTCCGCGCGCAACACGAACGCTTCCACCAAGTTGCCTGCGATCAGGCTGAACACCGGGTTGACGACGTTTTCGATCCAACGCGTGGCGAACTCGTAGTGCAGGCGGAACTCCACCTTGCACGCCTCCTCCGCCAGGGCATGGAACTGCCAGCTGCCTTCGAGCACATGAAACGGCCCTTCCCTGAGCCGCATCTCGATACGCTGGGGATACACCCGCACGTTCTCGGTGGTGAAACTCTGCTTGAGATGATGGTAATCGATGTGGATGGTGGCCACCACCCGCTCCGGCTCACGGCTGTGCACTTCCGTGCGCGGGCACCAGGGCAGGAACAGCGGGTAGTCCTCCACCCGGTCCACGAGCTCGAACATCTGCGGTGCGGAATGGCCGACCAGCACCGACTTCTCGACTTGCGCCATGGATGATCAGCAGGCGGGGCCCGCAACGAAAGCTGCTAGAATACGCGATTTTCCCTTTGAGCTCACCCTGCGCGGGCCAACATGTCCATCGTCCAGAACAAAAAGGCCTTCCACGACTACTTCATTGAGGACAAATACGAGGCCGGCATCGTCCTGGAAGGCTGGGAAGTCAAGGCCATCCGCGCCGGGCGGGTCCAGCTCAAGGAATCCTACGTGGTAATCCGCGATGGTGAGCTCTATCTCATCAACGCCCATATCAGCCCGCTGCCCACGGTATCCCGTCACGTCAAGCCCGATCCCACTCGCAGCCGCAAGCTGCTGCTCCACGCCGACGAGATCAGACGACTCATCGGCAAGGTGGAACGGGCGGGCTACACCCTGGTGGCACTGGACCTGCATTACCGCAACGGCCGGATCAAGGCTGAAATCGGGCTGGCCAAGGGCAAGAAGAAACACGACATCCGCGAAGCGGAAAAGAAACGCGAGTGGGAACGGGAAAAGCAGCGCCTGCTGCGCACACCCAGGGAATGACCGGGAACGACAGGGAAGGTGGGGCGAGGTATGGGAATCGAACCCACGACACCTGGAGCCACAATCCAGTGCTCTACCAACTGAGCTAACCCCGCCGTGGACGCGCTGCCGGACGGCATCGCGAAGGGCGCAATTATGGGCCAGCGGCCGCCAAAAAGCAACCGAACGCGCATGGCCTGCCCGACAGGAATCGAACCTGTAACCCCCAGCTTAGAAGGCTGGTGCTCTATCCGGTTGAGCTACGGGCAGCAGTGAAAAGAGTGGACCGCAGGGTACCAGGTGTATGGTCGGGGTGGAGGGATTTGAACCCCCGACATCCTGCTCCCAAAGCAGGCGCGCTACCAGGCTACGCTACACCCCGAACGACGCGGGACTATAGCGCCCACCCCCCAAAAAAGCAACGCGCGCCGCTTGAGGAACCCAGGCTGCCAATGCGATCATTGGCTTTTTTTTGGCATTTATGACGGCACAAATCCTCAACGGCAAGGCCATCGCCGACGCCATGCTGGCCGACATCCGCGCCCGGGTAGAGGCGCGTGTCGCGGCGGGGAGACGACGGCCCGCCCTCGCGGTCATCCTGGTGGGCGATGATCCCGCCTCCGCCATCTATGTGCGCAACAAGCGCAAGGCCTGCGAAACGGCAGGCGTCCGCTCGGTCTCCCACGACCTCCCGGCTTTCCTGTCCGAAGGCGAGCTGCTCGCCCTGATCGACCAGCTCAACGCCGACCCAACGATCGACGGTATCCTGGTACAGGCGCCGTTGCCTCCCCACATCAACGACGAGACGGTGATCGAGCGCATTCGGCCCGACAAGGATGTGGACGGTTTCCATCCCTACAACATCGGCCGTCTCGCGGTACGCCTGCCGGTGCTGCGCTCCTGCACGCCCTACGGCGTGATGCAGCTGCTTAAGACGACCGGTACGGAACTGAAGGGCAAGCATGCCGTAGTGGTGGGCGCCTCGAACCATGTGGGACGGCCCATGGCCCTGGAACTGCTGCTGGCCGGCTGCACGGTGACGGTCACCCACCGCTTCACCCGCGACCTGCCGGCACTGGTGGGCCAGGCTGAGATCCTCGTGGTGGCCGTGGGCAAACCGGGGCTGGTGAAGGGCGAGTGGATCCGCGACGGGGCCATCGTGATCGACGTGGGCATCAACCGCCTGCCGGACGGCCGCATCTGTGGCGACGTGGAGTTCGAGGCCGCCGCCCGACGCGCTGCCTGGATCACCCCGGTGCCGGGCGGTGTGGGACCGATGACAGTCGCCACCCTCCTCGCCAACACCCTGCAGGCAGCCGAAGCCCACGATCCGGCCTAGCCGCCTCCCCAAATCCCGGCGGCTCGCGCGGCCGGGCGGGCGTGTGGCTCAGGCGCCGTGCCAGGCGCGCAACAGGGGCAGGTCTACCCAGCCCCTGCCGGCGGCCTCCCCCCGGATGACCTGGAACGGCGCATCGGGCTCCCCCAGGTCACTCAATACCGCAATCGCGCCGGAGAAGTCATGGTCGCGGGTGTAGTCATTGACCGTCACCACCGTGGGCAACCCCGCTGCACGGCTTGCCCGGATGCCGTTGCCCGAATCCTCGAAGGCCAGGCATTGGCCCGGTTCCAGCCCCATTCGTGCCAGCACCCAGTGGTAGATGTCGGGCGCCGGCTTTTTCGCCGCCGCCTGTTCGCCGGCGCCGATGACCTCGAAGCAGTCCAGCGGCAGATCGCCGAGCGTGGTGGCCAGCAGCACATCGACATTGGCACGCGAGGTGGTGGTGGCGATCGCCACGCGCACGTCATTTTCGGCCAGCTCACGGATCAAGCGCACCACGCCGGGCCGCGCCGGCACCTCGCCCATCTCGACGCGCCGCTCATAGATGCGCGTCTTGCGCTGGTGCAGCCGGGCGATGAACTCCGCGCTGTCCGCCTGCATCATGCGCCGTGGATCGACGCAGCGGCAGTAGTGCGTCAGCCGCTCCTTGCCACCGGCCACCGCCAGCAGTTCGACATAGAGCTCGACATCCCAGTGCCAGGGCAGGCCGAACTCCTGGAAGGCGGCATTGAAGGCCT
>JBBFMG010000239.1:0-3333 GCA_037478575.1 Burkholderiales bacterium
GGTCGCCCTTGACCTTGATGCCGCGCTTCTTGGCACCTTCCTCGACCCAGCCCGTGGCGGGCGCCGCCTTTTTCTTGGCGCCTTTCTTCTTCTCGGCCTCGGTTTTTTCCTCGGCCTTCGGAATGTGCAGCGTCCCCTCGGTCTTCGCCTCCGCCGCCGGCGCGGGTGCCGGGGCCGCTTCGGCCACCGGCGCCACGGGTTTGGCCTCCTCCGCTGCCGGCTTGGCTTCCTCTTCGGCAGGCTTCTTGGCTCGGGCACGCTGGGCGCGCTTCTCGGCTTCTTCCTTCTGGCGGGCGATGAGTTCGGCCGCCTTGCGCGCCTCTTCCTCGCGCTTGGCGAGCTGTTCGGCATCGATCACCGGCTGTGCCGGCTTCACCTCCGCCACCGGCTCCGCAGCCGGCGCCACCAGATCCCGTTTGACGAAGACGCGCTTCTTGCGCACCTCCACCTGGATGGTACGCGCCTTGCCCGTGGCATCCGCCTTGCGGATCTCGGTGGTTTCGCGCCGGGTCAGCGTGATCTTGCTGCGGCTTTCCTTGACGCCGTGGGCACGCCGCAGATAATCCAGCAACTGCGCCTTGTCCTGTTCCGTCAGGGGATCCTCGGCAGCGCTCTTGTTCACCCCGGCCGCTCTCAGCTGTTCCAGCAGAACCGTTTCTGCCACCCCCAGCTCCGAGGCAAATTGCGCTACGTTCATTTGTGGCATTGAAGCCCTCCGTCGATTCCGTCCGTTGCTCTCAGCTGTTGGTTTGCTCGGCCGCAAACCAGGGTGCGCGTGCAGTCATGATCAGGGTCTTGGCCCGTTCCGGGTCCATGCCGGTCATCTCCACCAGGTCGTCCACTGCGAGATCAGCCAGCTCCTCCACCGTGGAAATGCCCTTGGTCGCCAGCAGCCGCGCCGTTTCGGGATCCATGCCTTCCATGGTCGCGAGGTCTTCCGCCACATGCTCCACCTTCTCCTCGCTGGCGATGGCTTCCGTGAGCAGGACATTGCGTGCCCGGCTGCGCAGCTCATTGATGGTGTCCTCGTCGAAGGCCTCGATTTCCAGCATCTCGGACAAGGGAACGTAAGCAATTTCCTCCAGGCTGGTGAAACCCTCTTCCACCAGCACTTGCGCCACTTCGGCATCGACGTCGAGCTTTTCCATGAACTCCTTCATGATCCGCTCGGCTTCCTCGGCGCTCTTCTGTTGCGCCTCCTCGGCGGTCATGATGTTGAGATCCCAGCCGGTGAGTTCGGACGCCAGACGCACGTTCTGGCCGCCGCGGCCGATGGCCTGTGCCAGCTGGTCCTCCTCCACCACCACGTCCATGCTGTGCTTTTCCTCATCCACGACGATGCTGGAGATCTCCGCCGGCGCCAGCGCATTGATCACGAACTGCGCGGGATCGGATGACCAGAGCACGATATCGACACGCTCGCCGGCCAGCTCGCTGGTCACGGCCTGCACGCGCGAGCCGCGCATACCGATGCACGTGCCCTGGGGGTCGATGCGCGGGTCGTTGGATTTCACAGCAATCTTGGCACGCACCCCCGGATCGCGCGCGGCGGCCTTGATCTCGATCAGACCCTCTTCGATCTCCGGCACCTCCAGCTCGAACAGCTTGACCAGAAACTCCGGCGTGATGCGCGACAGGATCAGCTGCGGCCCCCTGGCAGCGCGATCGATCTTCAGCAGATAGGCACGCACGCGGTCGCCGACGCGCAGATTTTCCTTCGGGATCATCTGATCCCGCGGCAGCACGGCCTCGATGCGTCCCGACTCGATGATGGCATTGCCGCGTTCCATGCGCTTGATGACACCCGTCACCAGGTGCTCCTTGCGCTCCAGGAAGTCGTTCAGAATCTGTTCCCGCTCGGCCTCGCGGATCTTTTGCAGGATCACCTGCTTGGCGGTCTGCGCGCCAATGCGGCCAAACTCGACCGGCTCCAGGTGCTCCTCGATTACACCCCCGACTTCAATGTCCGGCTGCTTCTTGCGGGCCTCGGACAGCGGGATCTGCAGACCCTCGTCCAGATACTCCTCATCCGGCACCACATGCCAGCGGCGGAAAGTCTCGTACTCGCCCGTTTCACGGTTGATGACGACGCGCACGTCCACGTCCTCGTGGAAGCGCTTCTTCGTCGCAGATGCAAGGGCCAGTTCGAGGGCGGAGAACACCACCTCCTTGTCCACGTTCTTTTCACGCGCCAGCGCATCCACCACCAGCAGAATCTCGCGGCTCATACAGCAACCTCCGGTCAAATATTGGGGATCAGACGCGCCTTGTCGATGTTCGCGAGCTCGAACGTCTGCAGCATCCCGTCCACGTCCATTTCCACCACACCGTCGTGCACACCCTTGAGCACGCCGGTGACATTGCGGCGTCCCGCCACCGGAACACGCAGCTTCACCTGCGCCCGCTCGCCCGCGAAGCGCTCGAAGTCCGCCGCCTTCTTCAGCGGGCGATCGAGGCCCGGTGAGGACACCTCCAGGCGGTCGTAGTCGTAGTCGAGCTCGACGGCAAGCAGTCGGGTCAGATGGTTGCTGACCCGCACACAGTCATCAATGGTGATACCGCCAGGCTTGTCGATGAACAGGCGCAGCAACCTGCCCCGGTTGCTGAGCTCCAGGTCCACCAGCTCGTACCCGAGTCCGGGCAACGTCTTCTCGAACAGCGCTTGCAAGTCCATGCGACCGCCAGAAACAAAAAATGGGCGCAACGCCCATCCCTTTAAGCCAGCCATTATAACAAGGAAACAACGACTAAGGAAGGAAGTCGACCGGAAGAGCCCCAGGCGGCCCGCCTGCCCCCAAGGCAGTGTGCTCCGGATGGTCGCCGGATGCCTCATGGGCTGCGCAACCCCGCGCATACGCTGCCAGGGCAACCCGGGGCACAGCCGACGGGTATCGGCCTGCGTCGCGGCCAAAGCGGCTGCCACACGGCTTCCTCCCGTCGACGGGGACACTCCGAGGAGAGCAGTCTGCCCCCCTCGGCACGGGAGAGTCGGGGGGTGTGGAGGCACTGCGGGGGCGAGCCTCGGCCCAACCAGATTCGTCGCGACCCAAGCCGCTCCCTCTAGCGATGGCTGCTGTGAAGACGCCTCGGCAGGGCCAACGGGTTGCCTGCAAGGCTAGGTTAAGCCATGACGGCCGCTCCACAATCTGGATAGGCGCGGTCAGGGTCCCCGCCGGCCCTCCCACACCAGCTGGCATGGGGTGGTGAAACAACAGCACGCCCAAGGTGCGCCATGGCAGCGGCCTTTCCGCTTTCTGAAAGCAAAAAGCCCTGACGGTGTGGTCAGGGCTTTTTGTGGTGTGTGGGGGTGCCTGGCGGTGACCTACTTTCGCA
>JBBFMG010000240.1:0-3315 GCA_037478575.1 Burkholderiales bacterium
GTGGCGTGTCGCGTGTCAATTCCGGCGCCGCGAAAATCGCCGCGGTCGGCACGGCGACCGGGGGGGTCAGCACCACGTACCAGGCCGGCGGCAGGTTGAGAGGCGTGAGCACTTCCCCCACTCCCCGGGCGAAGGCGTTTTGCCCGAACACGAACACCGGCACGTCGGCCCCCAGCTCGAGTCCCAGCGCCATCAGCCGCTCCCGGGGCCAGTTCACTTTCCACAGCCGGTTGAGGGCGATCAGGACCGTGGCGGCGTCCGAACTGCCGCCCCCCAGCCCGCCGCCCAGGGGCAGCCGCTTGGTCAGGCGAATGTCCACACCCAGGGCCACCCCGGCGCGCGCCTTGAGCAGGCGCGCCGCGCGCACCGTGAGATCGTTTTCCTCGGGCACGCCGGCGGGCCCGCCCGTGCGCGTGATGGCCCCATCGGCACGCAGCCGCAGGTGGACCGTGTCGCCGTGCCCGATGAAGCGGAACACGGTCTCCAGCAGATGGTAGCCGTCGCTGCGGCGGCCCACCACGTGCAGGAACAGGTTCAGCTTGGCCGGTGCGGGGAAGGCCTGCCAGTCGTCCATCGGGAAGTCAAACAAAGACGGGATTTCCACTCAACCAGGGGCACGCTGCGCGCCGGGTCCCGGCAAACCGCCCGGGCGGGACGCCCCGCCCACCGGCCAGGCCCTGCGCGGTCTTCCGTCGGCACCCGGTCAGGGCTCCCAGGCATCCACCACGAGTTTGAGGCGCAGGCCGTGGCCTTCCACGTCGATGCGCCCCGGCAATGCGCCATCGGGCGCGGCGCGCCAGGCACCGTATTCGATGCGCCAGCCCTGCTGTTCCAGCCGGGCGATGCGGCCTTCGCCATCGCGACGCAGTCCGTCCACGGGACCCGGCGCCGGCCGGGCCTGCACCCAGTGGGCAAGGAAGTCGAGGGGCAGCCCCCAGCCCAGCAGGCGTCGGGTGAGGCTTTCCGCATCGGGCGCCCGATGCACCACGCCATCGGCGGTGGTGAGGGCAATACCGTCCCCGTCCCGGATGAGCCGCGCCACACCCTGCCCCAAAGGCGTGAGGATTTCCAGCTCGTCACCCCCAGGCCGGTGCCACCAGTCGAGCCCCCCGGAAAAGCCCTCCTCCCCCTGGCGCACGCTCACCCGCCCCACCAGATGGAAGGCTTCCCGCCACGCCGCGGAAGGCAGGCCGGGCGGCGGGGTGGTGGCACAGCCGGCCGTGAGGACCAGCCACGCCACCAGACCCGCACGCAGCAGGTGCCCCATGCGCATCAGGGCTGCACCGGCGCCTGGCACCGCCGCATGGCCTCCACCACGGCCTCATGGGCCGGGTGGGCTTTCAGTGCATCGTCCCACACTTTCTGCGCGTCGCTGCGCGCCCCACTCATCCACAACACCTCGCCCAGATGGGCGGCGATTTCCGGATCGGGACGCAGTGCCGCCGCACGGCGCAGGTATTCCAGGGCCCTGGGATAGTCCCTGAGCCGGTAATGGAGCCACCCCACGCTGTCCAGGATGAAGGGATCGTCCGGCGCCAACCTGAGGGCCGTCTCCAGGAGCTGGCGCGCTTCCTCCAGGCGGATGCCCCGGTCGGCCAGCGTATAGCCCAGGGCGTTGTAGGCGTGGGCGTGATCCGGCTTGAGCTGGATCAGCTTGCGCAGGCTGGCTTCCAGCACGTCCAGCCGGTTGATGCGCTCGGCCGCCATGGCCTGGTCGTAGAGCAGGTCGGGATGGTTGGGCAGTTTTTCCAGGGCACGGCTCAACAGGTCGAAGGCTTCCCGGTCCCGCTTCGCGTCGCGCAGCATCTGTGCCTCGGCCTGCCAGAGCTGCACCCGCTGCTGGTTGTTGGCGGGCTGGATCCGCCCCAGCTGGGCGCGGGCCTCCTCCAGCCGCCCTTCCCTGGCCAGGGTGAGGGCATGGCGCAGCCGCGCGGTGAAGGCCTGCTCCCCACCCACCTGCACGTACCAGCGGCGGGCTTCCTCGTAACGCTTCTGCTCCTCGGCGATCTGGCCGAGATAGAAATACACGGTGTCCCGGTCGCGCACCCCTGCCTGGAGCGCCTGCTCGAGATACTGCCGGGCCACGTCCAGCTCGCCCATCTGCAGCGAGATCAGGCCCACTGCCAGGGGGACCTCCGGGTTGTCCGGGAAATCCTGCACCAGCTTCTGGAATTCGACCCGGGCCGCCGGATATTGCTTCTGCTGCACCAGGAACCGGGCGTAGGCGAGGCGCATCTCCCGCGCCCGGGGATTGCGCGCCAGATAGTCGGTGTACCAGGCGCTCGCCTCCTCCGGCGCACGCGCCTGAAGAATCTGCGCCTGGAACAGGGCGGCTCCCTCCCAGTCCGGACGCAGGCGCAACGCCTCGCGGATGGCATTCAGGGCGATCTCACCCCGGCCGGCATTCCAGGCGGCACGCGCCACCGCGAAATGGGCCTCCGGCACCTGGGGATAGGGTTGGGCCAGGGTTTGCACCAGGGCGAGCACGGCGTCCTTGTCGGGATGACGCGCCAGCAGATTGTTGAGGTGCATGAAGCCATGCCCCAGATTCCCGCCCTCCGCCGCCAGCAGCCGTTCCAGGTGGGGGCGCGCCTCGTCGAGGCGTCCCCTGGTCACCAGGAGGGCGGCCACGGTCTGGCGCGCGGTGACGGAGTCGGGCTCCAGTTGCAGCCAGCGTTGCGCGGCCGCCAGGGCCTGGTCGATGAGCCGGCTCTGGAGCGCCACCTGGGTGGCACGCTCCGCCACCCGGTAGTCCTGTGTGCGCGCCAGAAGATCGAGGTAGGCCTGGGTGGCCAGGGCCGTATCACCCCGCTGCAGGGCGATTTCCGCCAGCAGCGTCTCGTACAGGAGCTGCTGGGTGAGGGGCTGGGCAGGCGGCGCCGGCCGCCGGGGCGCGGGCGGTTCGGCCTGGGCGGCATCCCGGGCCGCGGGCTGGGTTGCAGCCGGTGCAGGCGGGGCGGGAACCCGCGGCGCCATGCCGGCACAGCCGGCCAGCGCCGCCGTCATGGCGGCAAGGGCCCCGGCGCGCAGAAGGTGAAGCATTCTCATGGATGTCTATGCGATGTGTTGGCGTTCCGGCCGGGGCCGGTGGCGATTGGAAACGAACGGACGCGAAGGGTTCTCGCCGGATGGTGATTCTGCATAAGTTCAGAAACCTTTGGCACTCCTTTGTGGAGGGAGGAGCGCCATGCGGGTTCAGCACATTGGATACCGGGTCCGGGGGTTTTACCGGATAGCAAAGCTGGGGCATCTTTGGGAGATGACCCCCAAAGATGCCCAAGAACGACTGAAGATTCTTCGGTTTTTTGACAAACA
>JBBFMG010000241.1:0-3300 GCA_037478575.1 Burkholderiales bacterium
CCACGGCCCGCTGGCTGGAGGATCCGGCCAACCAGATCCTCACCCTGGCGGATGCCGCCTATCCCCGGAGCCTCTTGGAGATCCCGGATCCGCCACCGCTTCTCTACCTGAAGGGCGACCCGGCCCTGCTTGCGCGCCCGGGCTTCGCCATCGTCGGCAGCCGCCACGCCACGGCGCAGGGATGCCGCGATGCCCAGGCCTTTGCCGAGGCCCTGTCCCGGGCGGGATTCTGCATCGTGAGCGGACTGGCCCTGGGCGTGGATGCCGCCGCCCACGAAGGGGGTCTGGCCGGGGGCGGCAGCATCGCGGTGGTGGGCACGGGGCTTGACATCGTCTATCCCGCCGCCAACCGTAACCTTGCCCACCGCCTGGCCGAGGCAGGGCTGCTGGTTTCAGAATTTTGCCTGGGGACGCCGGCCCGCGCCCAGAACTTTCCCCGGCGCAACCGGCTCATCAGCGGCCTCTCCCGGGGCGTGCTGGTGGTGGAGGCTGCCCTGAAGAGTGGCTCGCTGATCACCGCCCGGCTGGCAGCGGAACAGGGACGCGAGGTGTTCGCCCTGCCCGGCTCCATCCATTCGCCCCTGAGCAAGGGTTGTCACCGCCTGATCAAAGAGGGCGCGAAGTTGGTGGAAAGCGCCCAGGACATCCTGGATGAACTCGGCTGGGTCTGGCACGCGCCCGTCCCCAGCGCGCCGCAGCAGGCTTCCGTGTCCCGGGAAGCCGAGCAGTGCCTGCGGGCGCTGGGGCACGCCCCCGTGCCCCTGGACAGTCTGGTCACACGCACAGGGTTGACGCCCGAAAGGCTTTCCTCCATCCTGCTGGAACTGGAGCTGGCGGGCCGCGTGGCCGCGCTTCCCGGTGGCCTGTATCAGGCGATCCACTGAATCCTTCCCTCCCTACCGTTCTCGGGAAGCGCCCGTGTTCGACATCCTTGTCTATCTCTTCGAGAACTATTTCGAGGTCGAGCTCGAGCCCGATCAGGGCAAGCTTGCGCGGGAACTGTCGGCTGCCGGTTTTGGGGAAGCCGAAATCTCCCAGGCCTTCGACTGGTTCAGGGGACTGGCGACCCTGAGCCAGGCCGAAGGCTATGCCGAGAGCCTGGCCGCAAGCGACGCCCTGCGCTGCTATGCGGCCCCGGAGCAACTGCGGCTGGATACCGAAAGCCGGGGCCTGATTGCCTTCCTGGAAGGCTCGGGCGTGCTCACGCCCCTTGAGCGCGAGTGTGTGATCGACCGCGCCCTGGCCTTGAACGAACCCTTGGTGACCGTGGATCAGGTGAAATGGATCGTCCTCATGGTCCTCTGGAGCCAGGGCCGGGATTACGTCTTCATGGAAGATTTCCTCACCGGCCAGACCGGCGACCGCCTGCAGTGATTCCCGGCCCGGCTTGCCAGCCTCGGCGGTGAGCCCTTAATATCCGGCGCCCGACTCTTCTCGGCTCCCTCTGTCATGTCCCAGCGTCTGCTCATCGTCGAATCGCCCTCCAAGGCCAAGACCCTCAAGAAATACCTCGGCAACGGTTTCGACGTGGTGGCCTCCTACGGGCACGTGCGGGACCTGGTCCCCAAAAGCGGGGCCGTGGATCCCGAGCATGGCTTCGCGATGAAGTACCAGCTCATCGAGCGCAATGCCAAGCATGTGGAAACCCTGGCCAGGGCGGTCAAGCAGGCGGATGAGATCCTGGTGGCCACCGACCCGGACCGGGAGGGTGAAGCCATCGCCTGGCACATTGCGGAAATCCTGCGGGAAAAGAAGCTGCTCAAGGGCAAGCCCCTGAAGCGGGTGGTGTTCTATGAGATCACCCAAAATGCGGTCAAGGAGGCCATAGCCCATCCCCGGGACATCTCCATGCCCCTGGTCAATGCCCAGCAGGCACGGCGCGCCTTGGATTATCTCGTGGGCTTCAATCTCTCGCCCCTGCTCTGGCGCAAGGTGCGCCGCGGGCTGTCGGCGGGCCGGGTGCAAAGCCCCGCCCTGCGCCTCATCGTGGAGCGGGAGCAGGAGATAGAGGCCTTCGTCAGCCGAGAGTACTGGAGCATCCATCTGCGCTCCCACAAGGGGCGCCAGAGCTTCGGCGCCAGGCTGTTCCAGTTCGAGGGACGCAAGCTGGAGCAATTCGACCTGGGCGATGCCGCCACGGCCGACGGTGTGCTCGCCAAACTGCGCGCTGCCGGTGAGGAAGCCATCGTGCGCTCCGTGGAGCGGCGCAAGAAGACCCGGGCGCCGGCGCCCCCCTTCACCACCTCCACCCTGCAGCAGGAGGCAGTGCGCAAGCTTGGGTTCTCCGCGGAAAAGACCATGCGCATCGCCCAGCAGCTCTACGAGGGCGTGGACATCGGCGGCGGGGCGGTGGGTCTGATCACCTACATGCGCACCGACTCGGTGAACCTGGCCCAGGAGGCGGTGGAGGACATCCGGGCCTATATCGCCAGGCAGTTCGAGCCGGGCTATCTGCCCAAACAGCCGGTAACCTACAAAAACAAGTCGAAAAACGCCCAGGAGGCCCACGAGGCCATTCGGCCCACTTCCATTGCGCGCACGCCCCAGGAAATGCGCAAATACCTCACGGCGGAACAGGCCAAGCTCTACGAGATGATCTGGAAGCGGGCACTCGCTTCGCAGATGAGCCCGGCCAAATTTGACACCGTCAGCCTTGACATCGAGCTGGGAGCGGGCAACCTGTTCCGCGCCAGCGGTCAGACCATGACCTTTCCCGGATTCATCGCCGTCTATCTCGAGGGCGAGGACGAGGCCCCGGAAGAGGAGGAAGGAGAAACCCGGCTGCCGCCCCTCGAGGAAGGGGACGCGATTCCGGTGGACGAGCTGTTCGGGGAGCAGCATTTCACCCAGCCGCCGCCCCGCTACTCGGAAGCCAGCCTGGTGAAGGCACTGGAGGAGTATGGCATCGGCCGACCGTCCACCTACGCGAGCATCATTTCCACCCTGCTCAAGCGCGAGTATGTGGTGCTGGACAAAAAACGCTTCGTGCCCACGGACGTGGGCCGGGTGGTCAACAAGTTCCTGACGGAACACTTCACGCGTTACGTGGACTACGATTTCACGGCGCGGCTGGAGGACCAGCTGGATGACATTTCCACCGGCAAGGAGGACTGGATTCCGGTCCTGGACCGCTTCTGGCAGGACTTCTCGCGCCAGCTCGCGGAAAAGCAGGCCATCGCCCGTCAGTACCTCTGGCCCAAGCAGCTCAGGGAATCGGGTATGGAAGGCCGGATCGAGGTGACCGATGCCGCCATTCTGCGGGTGATCTCCGAGTACACCCGCGAGGCCGGGGTGCGGGGT
>JBBFMG010000242.1:0-3294 GCA_037478575.1 Burkholderiales bacterium
GGCGGTCACGTTCCAGGTCAAGCAGCTGGAGGAGCACTTCAATACCCGCCTGTTCGAGCGCAGCCACAGCAAGATCAGCCTGACCCCGGCGGGTGAGCTCGCCCTGCAGTACGCCGAGAAGATCCTTGCCCTCACCAACGAAATGGAAACCCGGCTGGGGGAGCTGACCGGCCAGGTCTCGGGCACGCTCATGGTGGGGGCCAGCACCACCATCGCCGAATACATGCTGCCGCGCCTCCTGGGCGACTTCAAAAACCGCTATCCCCATGTCCATTGCCGCCTGACGGTGGCCAATTCCGAGACCATCGAATCCAAAGTGGCGGACCACACCCTGGACGTGGGCCTGATCGAGGCACCCTCCCATCATCCCCAGCTTGCCGCCGAGGTGTGCAGCGAGGACGAGCTGGTGGCCATCTGCGCCCCGGGCCATCCCATGGCCACGCAGGCGGCGGTGACGCCCCAGCAGCTGGCGGAATTGCCCTACGTGAGCCGGGAAGACGGCTCGGGCACGCGCGAGGTGGTGGACGCCTATTTCCGTGCCAATGGCATCCACCCGGACGATCTGCACATCGTCATGGAGCTGGGCAGCCGGGAGGCCATCAAGGGCGCGGTGGAAGCGGGTCTGGGCATTGCCATCGTCTCCCGCGCCACCATTGCCAAGGAGCTCAAGCTGGGCGGCCTGGTGGCCGTGCCCCTGGAACCGCCCCTGCGCCGGCCGCTGTCCATGGTGTACGCCAAGGAAAAATTCCGGTCGCGCCTGCTGCAGACCTTCCTCGACTTCGTCAAGGCCTCCCTCGCCCCCCAGGCGGCCTGAGGCGCGCGGGAATCTTGCCCATGGATGCCCGGGACCGCCAGCTGTTGCGCCTGTTCCGGGCGCTGCCGGAGCAGGATCGCGCCACCCTGCTGGCCTTTGCCGAATTCCTTGCCGCACGCACGCCGCGCCCGGCCCCGCCCCGGGAACCGCTGGCCATTCCCCGCCCCGCCGGGGAGAAAGTGGTGCAGGCCATCCGCCGCCTGCGGGAGACCTATCCCATGCTGGATCACGGCAAGATGCTCAACGAGGTGTCCCAGCTCATGACCCAGCACGTGGTGCACGGCCGGCCGGCGGCGGAAGTGATCGACGAGCTGGAGCTTCTGTTCCGCGCCCATTACGAGCGTCTCGTGGGCGCGCAGGAAGATCACGGCTAGACCACCCCCGCGGGACGGGGAATCAGAGGATTTCCGCCGCGTGATCCGCCAGCCGCGAGCGCTCCCCGCGCATCAGGGTCACGTGCCCGCTGTGGGCCCAGCCCTTGAAGCGGTCCACCACATAGGTGAGGCCGGAACTGCCCTCGGTGAGATAGGGGGTGTCGATCTGGGCGATGTTGCCCAAGCAGACCACCTTGGTGCCGGGACCGGCGCGGGTGATGAGGGTCTTCATCTGCTTGGGCGTGAGGTTCTGGGCCTCGTCGATGATGAGGAACTTGTTGATGAAGGTGCGCCCGCGCATGAAGTTGAGGGACTTGATCTTGATGCGCGAGCGGATCAGGTCCTGGGTCGCGGCGCGCCCCCATTCGCCTGCTTCGTCGTCGGTCTTGTTGAGCACGTCCAGGTTGTCCTCCAGGGCGCCCATCCAGGGCGTCATCTTTTCTTCCTCGGTGCCCGGCAGGAAGCCGATGTCCTCGCCCACGGGCACGGTGACGCGGGTCATGATGATCTCGTTGTAGCGCTTCTCTTCCAGCACCTGGGTGAGGCCCGCGGCCAGGGTGAGCAGGGTCTTGCCACTGCCCGCCTGGCCCAGCAGGGTGACGAAATCCACGTCCGGATTCATGAGCAGGTTGAGGGCGAAGTTCTGTTCCCGGTTGCGGGCGGTGATGCCCCAGACGTTGTTCCGCGGGTGGGTGTAATCCCGCACCGTCTGCAGGAGCGCCGTATTGCCCACCCGCTCCTTGACCATGGCGTACAGGGGGCGATCGCCTTCTTGGTAGACGAATTCGTTGATGAGCAGCTCCTTGCACAGGGGACCGCGGATGCGGTAATAGGTGCGGCCGCCTTCCTGCCAGGATTCCATGCCCTTGCCGTGGGTCTCCCAGAAATCCGCAGGCAGGGGGCGCGTGCCGGTGTAGAGGAGATCGGTGTCCTCCAGCACCTTGTCGTTGTAGTAGTCCTCCGCGGGCAAGCCCAGGGCGCGCGCCTTGATGCGCATGTTGATGTCCTTGGACACCAGCACCACCTCCCGCTCCGGGTATTGCCGGGACAGATGCAGCATCACGCCCAGGATCTGGTTGTCGCCGCTGTTGCCGGGCAGGCCGGCGGGGAGTTCGCCGCTCACGGCACTGGTCTGGAGGAACAGACGGCCGGTGGCGGCCTCACCGCTGAAGGGCGCCAGGGGAATGCCCTGCTCGATCTCGGTCTGGGGACCGGAGACGATCTGGTCCAGGAAGCGGCTCGCCTGGCGCGCATTGCGCGCCACCTCCGTCATGCCCTTTTTGTTGTTGTCCAGTTCCTCCAGGGTCATCATCGGCACATAGACGTCGTGTTCCTCGAAGCGGAACAGGCTGGAGGGATCGTGCATGAGCACGTTGGTGTCCAGCACGAACAGCTTGGTGAGCGCGGCTTTGCGGGTTGCCTTGCGGCGGGTGTGGGTCATGGCTTGGGGGTGGGAAGGGTCGGTGGCAGCGGAAGGGGCATCGTCGAGGGTCATAGGCTCTGCACGAAGTGAAGGACATCCTGCGCATGGCCCGGCACTTTCACGCCGCGCCATTCCCGAACCAGCAGACCGTTACGGTCGATCACGAAGGTGCTCCGTTCCACCCCGCGCACCTGCTTGCCGTAAAGGTTTTTCAGCTTTATGACGCCGAACAGCTGGCAGACCCTCTCGTCCGGATCGCTCAGCAGGTCGAAGGGCAGACCCAGCTTGGCCTTGAAGTTCTCGTGGGATTTGAGGCCGTCCCGGGAAATGCCGAAGATTTCGGCGCCCGCGTCGTGGAATGCCGGATGGAGATCGCGGAAGTCCGCCGCCTCGCTGGTGCAGCCGGGCGTGCTGTCCTTGGGGTAGAAATACAGCACCAGGATGCGGCCCCTGTGCTGCGACAGACGGAAGGTCCTGCCGCCGGTCGCGGCCAGTTCGAAATCCGGAACGGGATGGCCGACTGCCAGTTTAGCCATCGCCCAGGCGGCCTCTTGGCATCGCAGTCATGGCTGCATTGTTCGCAAAATTTTTTGAAAACGCAAGCGCGTGTATGAGTCCACCACCTTTGGCACTCGGGTTGGTGTTGGAGGAGGAATTGTAGGGGTGTTCGTTGTCCCAGGCGA
>JBBFMG010000243.1:0-3278 GCA_037478575.1 Burkholderiales bacterium
CGGGATGCGTGGCAGAAGGTGCTAACTGAAAGCCGCGCAGCAGAAAAAAGTCCCGCATAATCGAGCCAATCTCGCCAATCCATACCCTGACCCCAATCGGGGCCCACGACTCATCCCCGCGGGTGCGGGGAATACAAACCCATCAGACTGCGCATGATTGGATTGTACGGTTCATCCCCGCGGGTGCGGGGAATACGAACACCCTACAATCGCTGTGCATTACGTCCCCGGTTCATCCCCGCGGGTGCGGGGAATACCAAAGGGTGCTAGATTGTGGATGAGTAAAGACCGGTTCATCCCCGCGGGTGCGGGGAATACGAAAATCGAGTAGGTGAGCACGTTATCGCCCACGGTTCATCCCCGCGGGTGCGGGGAATACGACAGTGGGTGGCCCATCGACAGCCGTTTGCCCGGTTCATCCCCGCGGGTGCGGGGAATACACCACCATGCGCACCATCATCGGCCGCCAGGGCGGTTCATCCCCGCGGGTGCGGGGAATACGATGTGCTGCTGGTGGTGGATGAGGCGCACCACGGTTCATCCCCGCAGGTGCGGGGAATACGACGCGTTGACCTCTTTGGGCTTTTGTGGTGCGGTTCATCCCCGCGGGTGCGGGGAATACCTCGCTATAGCGTTTAGAAATGCGCTGTATGGCGGTTCATCCCCGCGGGTGCGGGGAATACCGCTGTCCTAGCTGTCGCGCCCAGGCTGCTCGCGGTTCATCCCCGCGGGTGCGGGGAATACATGGCCGCGATTCCTGCCCAGAACGTTTTGCTCGGTTCATCCCCGCGGGTGCGGGGAATACTTCCTGAGCCCTATGCGTAGGCTTACCCTACGCGGTTCATCCCCGCGGGTGCGGGGAATACGCCGAACAAAATCCAGCGCCTCTTCCTGTTCTCGGTTCATCCCCGCGGGTGCGGGGAATACCTCGTGGGGTGTCAGGTTAATCAGCTTCATATCGGTTCATCCCCGCGGGTGCGGGGAATACTGCCCGAAACCCTGAAAGCGCCCTTCCCATACGGTTCATCCCCGCGGGTGCGGGGAATACGCGGGGTGGGGTGGAGAGGTAACGTCGGATTTCCGGTTCATCCCCGCGGGTGCGGGGAATACGCCAGATTCTGCGTGTGGCTGCGGGCGATTTGATCGGTTCATCCCCGCGGGTGCGGGGAATACGGATGGCACCAGCGGTCTCGGCGTAAGCTCGCGGTTCATCCCCGCGGGTGCGGGGAATACTGTCTGTGGTTACAGCGCTATCTGCTAGTTTGCGGTTCATCCCCGCGGGTGCGGGGAATACGGGCTTCCATCATACGTTGCACTGCTCAAGCGCGGTTCATCCCCGCGGGTGCGGGGAATACGAGGGCCACCAACCAGTACGCGGAGTGCGCATCGGTTCATCCCCGCGGGTGCGGGGAATACTTCATCCAGGAACTCACTGATGGCACCCCCGACGGTTCATCCCCGCGGGTGCGGGGAATACAAGCTCATCTGTTACCGAAACGACGTTTCTAACGGTTCATCCCCGCGGGTGCGGGGAATACATCAGCAGCGCCCCCATTACCGCCCCGATCCACGGTTCATCCCCGCGGGTGCGGGGAATACCTGCGCACGGTAGCTGCCGTCGCAGGCGTAACCGGTTCATCCCCGCGGGTGCGGGGAATACCAGTGCGCCGTACCGTGCCACCCGAGGTGTTCGGTTCATCCCCGCGGGTGCGGGGAATACGACCCCGCACGGCAAGAGGGCGACGAAGAGGGCGGTTCATCCCCGCGGGTGCGGGGAATACCACCACGCGGCAGTGATGCCTCGATGGGGATCGGTTCATCCCCGCGGGTGCGGGGAATACCTCGAGGCTCAAGAGTCTATGCTGGTAGCCCGCGGTTCATCCCCGCGGGTGCGGGGAATACGTGAAAAAGTCCCAAACCCCCCGCCACCAAGGCGGTTCATCCCCGCGGGTGCGGGGAATACGAGTTTCGGGTAATACGCAAAGTGGCTCCCGGCGGTTCATCCCCGCGGGTGCGGGGAATACCAAACGGCTATTCGTCAAATAGCTGGTATCTTCGGTTCATCCCCGCGGGTGCGGGGAATACGCTGCCAAGGTTGTGAATCATACCGCCGCCTCCGGTTCATCCCCGCGGGTGCGGGGAATACGCCAGCGTGACGCTCACTGGCGAGGTGCTGAGCGGTTCATCCCCGCGGGTGCGGGGAATACGCGCCTGGGGGGTGCGGGATGGGGGTTCCTGGCGGTTCATCCCCGCGGGTGCGGGGAATACCCAGAACAGTTTGGCCTGTTCCGGCGTGCACCCGGTTCATCCCCGCGGGTGCGGGGAATACTGATGCTATCTGACCTGCTGTAATCGAGTTTGCGGTTCATCCCCGCGGGTGCGGGGAATACTCTTTACAGAACGAGCCAAAGCGCAAGGTGGTGGGGTTCATCCCCGCGGGTGCGGGGAATACGTGGCCCCACGCGGCACGGTGAAGGTGCCAATCGGTTCATCCCCGCGGGTGCGGGGAATACTGGACAATCTAGCTGAGGCGGCGGTGCGCTGCCGGTTCATCCCCGCGGGTGCGGGGAATACGATTATCCTCGCCTTAGATTCTACTACGCCTGCGGTTCATCCCCGCGGGTGCGGGGAATACTTACCGGCGCCCCTGCGTTGATGGCCGGGCTGCGGTTCATCCCCGCGGGTGCGGGGAATACCATCACGTTCAACAACAACATTACCACGCTCAACGGTTCATCCCCGCGGGTGCGGGGAATACCCCTGAATCTCGTTCTGGCCTCGGGCTTGGGGCGGTTCATCCCCGCGGGTGCGGGGAATACGCGGCAGCGCTCCCGAAAGGCGGCGTCGCTCTCGGTTCATCCCCGCGGGTGCGGGGAATACGGATACCGTGCAGGCGGGCACCGTGCAGGTGCGCGGTTCATCCCCGCGGGTGCGGGGAATACGAGGCCGTGCTGCTGGGCTGGCGAGTGTTGCGCGGTTCATCCCCGCGGGTGCGGGGAATACTATTGAGGGTGTAGACGGAGGCGCTGGGATAACGGTTCATCCCCGCGGGTGCGGGGAATACGATGCCGTGGGGGTCGTCGTGTCGGTTGAAGACGGTTCATCCCCGCGGGTGCGGGGAATACGGTGGAGGGGCTGGATGGAGTAAAGGTGTGGGCGGTTCATCCCCGCGGGTGCGGGGAATACGTCGCAGCACCGGCTATGGCGTTGACTATCGGCCGGTTCATCCCCGCGGGTGCGGGGAATACCATTGAACCCCCACAGGATGAGCAGGTAGT
>JBBFMG010000244.1:0-3273 GCA_037478575.1 Burkholderiales bacterium
GTTGCGGGGTGAGACCGACCTGCCCTGGCGCACCTTGCTGGCTACCTTCGGTGTTTTGCTTTGGCTGGCCCTGCTGGCCGCCCACTGGGTGCCCGAGTGGCACATCTTCGGCACCGACAAGGTGGGGCAGGATGTGTTCTATCTCACCCTCAAGAGCATCCGCACGGGGCTGGTGATCGGCACCCTGACCACTCTGGTGATGCTCCCCTTCGCCCTGGCCCTGGGCATCATGGCGGGCTACTTTCGCGGCTGGGTGGACGATGTGATCCAGTATCTCTACACCACCCTCAACTCCATCCCGGGGGTGCTGCTGATCGCCGCGGCGGTCCTGGTGCTGCAGGTGCGCATGGATGAGCTGCCGGATCTCACCCTGGTTGAGCGGGCGGATCTCAGGCTTCTGTTCCTGTGCATGATCCTGGGCATCACCAGCTGGACCGGGCTGTGCCGGCTGCTGCGGGCGGAGACGCTCAAGCTGCGGGAGATGGAATTCGTGCAGGCGGCCCAGGCCTTTGGCGTGGGGCCGGCGCGCATCATGCTGCGTCATGTGCTGCCCAACGTGATGCACATCGTGCTCATCACCATTACTCTGGAATTCAGCGGACTGGTGCTGGCCGAGGCGGTGCTCGCCTATGTCGGGGTGGGGGTGGACCCCTCCATGCAAAGCTGGGGCAACATGATCAACGGCGCCCGTCTCGAGCTGGCGCGGGAACCGGTGGTGTGGTGGCTGCTGGCAGCCGCCTTTGCTTTCATGTTTGCACTGGTGCTGGCGGCCAATGTATTCGCCGATGCCGTGCGCGATGCCTTCGACCCCAGGGTGAGTGGATGATGGAAGACAAGGTTGCCTGCGGAGGACGGGGCGGAGAACCAGCGAAAGACAGGGTTCATCATCCCGGCGCAATCAGGCTGCGGGTGGGGATCCGGCCGGGCTTTTCGGCCGTGACTTCCCCAGGCCCCGCGTTGCAGGCGGGCGCATGAACAGCTTGCTTGCCGTAGAAAACCTCAGTGTCCACTTCACCGTCGGCAGTCGCATCCTGCGCGCGGTGGATCAAGTGAGCTTTGCCATCGGGCGCGGGGAGACGCTGGCGCTGGTAGGGGAGTCCGGCTGCGGCAAGTCGGTGACGGCCCTGTCCGTGATGCGTCTGCTGCCGTCTGCGGCGCGCATCGTTGGCGGCAGTGTGCGCCTGGATGGCACGGAGCTCATGGGCTTGCCGGAGGTCGCCATGCGGCGCGTGCGCGGCGCGCGGGTGGCGATGATCTTCCAGGAGCCCATGACCAGTCTCAATCCCGTGCTCACCATCGGCCAGCAGATCGCCGAACCCCTGGCGCGCCACAGGGGACTCGCCGGGGCGGCGCTTTGGGCGCGGGTACAGTCGTTGCTGGAGGCGGTGAACATCCCGGATCCGGCGCGCATGATGCAGGCCTACCCCCACCAGCTCTCCGGGGGCATGAAGCAGCGCGCCATGATCGCCATGGCGCTGGCCTGCGAGCCGCAGCTTCTCATCGCCGACGAGCCCACGACAGCGCTGGACGTCACCATCCAGGCCCAGGTGCTGGCTCTGCTGCGGGACCTGCAGCGCACCACGGGCACGGGGCTTTTGTTCATCACCCATGACCTCGGCGTGGTGGCGCAGATGGCCGACCGCGTGGCGGTGATGTATGCCGGCCAGGTGGTGGAAAGTGCGCCGCGGGAAGCCTTCTTCCGTGCGCCGCGGCATCCCTATACACGGAAGCTGTTTGCCTCCCTGCCTGGGCGGGAACGGCGCGGTGAACCACTGGCGGTGATTCCCGGCATGGTGCCGGCACTGGACCGGCCCATCGTCGGCTGCCGTTTCGCGGAGCGTTGCGAGTTCGCCTGGGCACGCTGCCGCGAGGAATCACCAGCCTGGGTGGAAACCAATGGCCACGGTGTGCGCTGCCACCTCGGGCTCGCGGGACCAGCCGCGGAAGAGGCACCGCCTCAGGCACGGACTCCCCGGGTGACGCAGCTGCTGCCGGGTGAACCGCAGCCGCTTCTCAGGGTGCGCGATCTCAGGGTGCATTTCCCCATCCGGCGCGGTGTGTTCCAGCGCACCGTGGGCCACGTGCGGGCGGTGGATGGTGTCAGCCTCGACATCCGTGCCGGCCGCACCCTGGCCCTGGTGGGCGAATCCGGTTGCGGCAAGACCACGGTGGGCAAGGGCATCCTGCAGCTCGTCCCCGTGACGGGCGGCTCGGTGCTGTTCGAAGGCCGGGAGCTGGTGGGCCTGAGGGGTGGGGCCCTGCGCCGCCTGCGCAGCCGGTTCCAGATCGTGTTCCAGGATCCCTTCTCCTCCCTCGACCCCCGCATGACGGTCGCGGACATTCTGGAGGAGGGTATGGCCGCGCTGGGAGTGGGGACGGATGCCGCGGCGCGGCAAAGGGAAGTGGAGGGTCTGCTGGAGGCCGTGGGTCTGCCGCGGGAGGCCCGGCTGCGCTATCCCCACGAGTTCTCCGGTGGCCAGCGTCAGCGCATCGCCATTGCCCGCGCGCTGGCGGTGCAGCCGCGGTTGATCGTCTGTGATGAACCCACCAGCGCGCTGGACGTCTCCGTCCAGGCACAAATCCTCAACCTGCTGCGCGACCTGCAGCAGCGGCTGGGGCTTGCCTATCTGTTCATCACCCACAATCTGTCGGTGGTGGAATTCCTCGCCCAGGAAGTGGCGGTGATGTATCTGGGGCGCATCGTGGAAAAGGGGCCGGTGGATCGTGTCCTGGACGCGCCCGCCCATCCCTACACCCAGGCGCTGCTCTCCGCCGTGCCCACCCTGGAGCCCACGGGCCGTGCGGTGATCCGTCTCACCGGGGAGTTGCCTTCCCCGGCCCATCCGCCCCAAGGTTGCCATTTCCATCCCCGCTGTCCGCAGGCGATGCCCGTGTGCCGGGAACGCTATCCGGAGACCAGAGAGGTGGATGGGCGGCAGGTGGCCTGCCACCTTTATCCGTGAATGGCGCGACGGCGCGCGGGGCTCAGCCGCCGTGGTCGGCGCGGGCGAGCAGCAGGGTGTCGCCGGGACGGAGATGGGCACTGCGGCCCAGCTTGTTCCAGCGCCGCAGATCGTCCACGTCCACATCGAAGCGCTGGGCGATGCCATAAAGGGTATCGCCCCGCCTGACCGTGTAGCGCATGGGTTCGCGTTTGACGGATTTGGCTGCGGCGACCTTGACCCGCGCGGCAGGCTCGCGCTGCGCCGTGCGCGCCTCGGGTGGGCTGACGAGGAGCTTCTGGTTCGGGGTCAGGCGGCTGGAGGCAAGGCG
>JBBFMG010000245.1:0-3264 GCA_037478575.1 Burkholderiales bacterium
CCATGAAGGAATGGCATCGCACGCATCCACATCTGTTTCACAAGCGGCCATATGATCGTCCGGGACTTGACAGGTATTTTTTCAACGGCCTGTTAAGTGGGGGTGAAATAGTGGATGTCTGGGATGAGTTTCTGCTCTTGGTATATGGGCTGCCGCCAGCTATTGTCGTCGGTACAGCCCTAAGCGCGAAATTGGCTGCCAGACTCATGGATAAACCGCTAGGATGGGGGAAGGCGTTTGCCATAGGCGTGGCAACATTCATGATCGGCTTTGCCGGCTTACTGGTTCATTGGCTGTTGAAAAGGTGAGCATGTCGATTTATTCAATTTACTTGCGCGAGCGCTGGGGTCAGGTCTTTACCTTATAGTCGAGCCGTTATCGCAACTGAAGCTGCCCCAAAATCACTTGGCTGTTTCTCTGCCTTAGGTCAATTTCTCTCAACCCTACCGGCGGGATGTGGCGCCATGACATTGACCGGGAATGTCCGCCCCATGGCGGTGGGGTCGAAAGTGACTCTCCGGAATCAGCCGGTCCGGCCTTGCCCAGGATGCCTTGGTGGTGCGGGTGAGCACCTTTGACATGCTGGGCAGTGAAACGGTCAAGGTCGAGAGAACCGGGGCTGTTTAGGGCCCAGCCGTGCGAGCGCTCCGTTTGTCCTGCTGATCTGAAGGGACAGCACAGGCCGCGTCCGTGGGTCGGCCCCGCTCCGGGACCCGTGGTTTACCTTGATGAAGAAGCGCGGTTTTTCAGGACAGCTGGTAATGAGGCATGGCGGAGAGAGTGGGATTCGAACCCACGATGAGCACGAGGCCCATACCGGATTTCGAGTCCGGCGCTTTCGACCACTCAGCCATCTCTCCTGTTTGAACCGTTCGTTATGCTTGCACCGCGGGGATGTCTTTCCCCCGCGCCTTTCCCCGGCGTTTTGGCTTTCGTGCGCGCACGGCCACAGAAAGGCTTGCATTTTACCAGAACGGATCTACCTGCATAACTGCGGGCGGCGGGCAGTTCTGCGATAATCGCGGCCATGAAGATCGACGGCCAACCGACCCGCACCATCGCGCCCCTCGAAGATGGCAACGGGGTGCGCATCATCGACCAGACTGTGCTTCCCCACCGTCTGGAATTCCGCATCCTCCGCACGCTCGACGATGCTGCGGAGGCGATCTCGGTGATGCGTGTGCGGGGCGCGCCCCTGATCGGTGCCACCGCGGCCTACGGCGTGGCGCTCGCGCTGCGGGAGGATGCCTCGGAAACCCATCTGGAAATCGCCTGCGCCCGCCTGCTCGCCACCCGGCCCACGGCGGTGAACCTGCGCTGGGCGCTGGAACGCATGCAGCAGAAACTGGCCCCGCTGCAGCCGGCGGCGCGGCGCGAGGCGGCCTGGCAGGAGGCCGCGGCCATCTGCGACGAGGACGTGGCTCTCAACGCGGCCATTGGCCGTCATGGCCTGGCGCTGATCGAGGCCCTGCATCGGCAGGGCCGCCAGCCGGTGCAGATCATGACCCATTGCAATGCGGGATGGCTGGCCACCGTGGACTGGGGCACGGCGCTGGCGCCGGTGTACATGGCCTTCGATGCCGGGATTCCGGTGCACGTGTGGGTGAGCGAGACACGACCCCGCAACCAGGGCGCGGCGCTCACTGCCTGGGAGCTGGCCCGGCATGGCGTGCCCCACACGGTGATCGCCGACAATGCCGCGGGTCATCTCATGCAGCGGGGCCGGGTGGATCTGGTGATCGTGGGGGCCGACCGGGTGACGGCGAACGGGGACGTGGCGAACAAGATCGGCACCTATCTCAAGGCGCTGGCGGCGCGGGACAACGGGGTGCCTTTCTATGTCGCCGTGCCCGGCCCCACCATCGACTGGCGACTCACCGACGGGCACGCGGTTCCCATCGAAATGCGCAGCGCGCGTGAGGTGACCCATGTCACGGGGCTCGATGCCCAGGGTCAGGTGCGCGAGGTGCGCCTCACGCCGGAAGCCAGCGATGCCCTCAATCCCGCCTTCGACGTAACACCTGCGCACCTGGTCACCGGCCTCATCACGGAACGGGGCGTGCTGGCAGCCCAGAGGTCGGCCCTGTGCCAGGCCTATCCCGAAGCGGAGCATCCATGAACGACGAAGCCAGCCTGCGTGCCACGCTGGCGGAAACGGCCCGCCAGACGGTGCTGCGCGGCCTCAACCGCGGCACCGCGGGCAACGTGAGCGTGCGCTGCGGCGATGGGCTGCTCATCACGCCCAGCGGCCTGCCCGCCGACACGCTAAAGCCCCAGCAGATGGTGCGCATGGACATGGCAGGCCGTCACGAGGGTCAGCTCAAACCCTCCAGCGAATGGCGCATCCACCGCGACATCTATGCCGCCAAGCCCGAGGTGAACGCCGTGGTCCACGCCCATGCACCCCACGCGGTGAGCCTGTCCTGCCTGCGCATACCGATCCCGCCCTTCCATTACATGGTCGCGGCGGCGGGCGGGAAGGACATCCCCTGCGCCCGCTATGCCACCTTCGGCACCCAGGCCCTGTCGGATGCCGTGCTGGAGGCGCTCAGCGCGCGCCGCGCCTGCCTCATGGCCAATCATGGCCTGGTGGCGGTGGGCAGCGATCTCCAAGGCGCGCTGGCGCTGGCCGAGGAGGTGGAGGAACTGGCAGCCCAGTACTGGCGCGCGCGCCTGCTGGGTGAGCCGGTCCTCCTCAGCGACGCCGAGATGGACGAGGTTCTGGAGCGCTTCAGGCACTACGGCCAGCGGGGCCGGTGAACCGGCCGGCCCTGCGCCTGTCGTAACATCCCCATGCACAAGAACAAGCTCACCCTGCTCGCTGCCCTGCTCCTGGCCGGCTGCGCCGCCGGTCCCGACTATCGGCCTCCCGCTCTTTCCGCGCCTTCCCAGTGGTCCCGATTGGAGCCGGCTTCGGTTTCGGCCGAGCCGGGCGACATCGCCCACTGGTGGCAAAACCTGGGCGATCCCCTGCTCGCGGCCTGCGTGGAGGACGCGCTGCGCAACCAGCCGGACCTCGCCCTGGCCCAGGCCCGGCTGCGTCAGGCCCGCGCCCAGCGCATCGCCAGTGGAGCCGCCCAGTGGCCGGAACTTTCCGCCAGCGCCAGCGCGAGCCGCAGCGAGACCAGCAGCCAGACGGGCAGCGGCCTCACGCGCAGGCTCTACCGGGCCGAGCTGGATGCAAGCTGGGAGCTCGACCTGTTCGGCGGCGTGCGCCGCTCGGTGGAGGCGGCCGAGGCCGACATCGCGGCCGCCCAGGCGAAC
>JBBFMG010000246.1:0-3257 GCA_037478575.1 Burkholderiales bacterium
GCCGGTTCGCCCTGCTCAATGACATCCGCCGCCTGGATGGGGCAGCCTTCCCCCTCATGGTGGAACGTTTCGCTCTGCTGGCGGAGCCGCCCGGTGCAGCGCTGCCGCGTCCCCTGCCCACGCCGCACCTTGCCGTGGACCCGTCCCACGTGCGCGCCACGCTCGAGCGCCTGGGACTCGCGGCCGACCGCGACCCCGTCGCCTTCTGCCCGGGCGCGGAATACGGTCCCGCCAAACGCTGGCCGGTGCACCATTTCGCCCGGCTCGCCCAATGGCTCGCCGCGCGCGGGCACGCGGTGTGGCTGCTGGGCTCCTCCCGGGATGCCGCCATCGGGGCCGCCATTGCCGCGGCAAGTCCTGCACGCAACCTGTGCGGCCACACCACCCTGGATGAAGCGGTGGATGTGCTCGCCAGCGCCCGCGCGGTGGTCACCAACGACTCGGGCCTGATGCACGTGGCCGCCGCCGTGGGCACGCCTCTGGTGGCCCTTTACGGTTCGTCCAGTCCTGGCTTCACCCCGCCCCTTTCCCCTGTGGCCCGCATCCTGAGTCTCGGGCTACCCTGCAGCCCCTGCTTCCAGCGCACCTGTCCCCTCGGGCATCTCGACTGCCTGGAAAAACTCCTCCCGGAATCGGTGCGGGAGGCCCTGGACGCCCTGCCGCTCCCGGCACGGAATACTTGACTGGCCAGCCTCGAAATCCAGACTCGGCTAATGGAGGTACTGCCATGGCCCGGTTCCTGCTCGCCCTCATCCTGCTGCTGCCTGCGCCCCTGACCCATGCCGGCCAGACGCCCCTGACCCTGGGACTGTTCCCCTATGTCTCGCGGGTCCAGCTCATGGAGTTCCACACGCCCCTCAAGCTCTACCTGGAGGCCCGGCTCGAGCGTCCGGTGGAACTGGTCACGGCACCGGATTTCATGACCTTCGTGGAACGCACGCGCAAAGGCGAATACGACCTCATCCTGGCCGCACCTCACATCGGCCGCCTGGCGGAACGGGGAGCCGGCTACGAGCGACTTGCCATGACCGGCCACCAGGTGCAGGGGGTGTTCCTGGTGCGGCGCGATTCCAACATCAAGCGCCTCACGGATCTCCGGGGCAAGACGGTGATGGTGGCGCAACCGGTTTCCATCATTTACCAGATGACCGTGGCCCACCTGCGCAAGGCCGGGCTGGTTCCGGGTCGTGACGTGACCCTCATCGAGACCCGCACCCACAATAATGCCCTGTACGCGCCGGCGCGCGGGGAGGCCGATGCCTCCGCCACCGGCATCCTGCTCTGGATCAATGCGGAAGCCGCCCTCAAGGAACAGCTGCGGGAAATCGACCGCACGCCGGGAACACCCGGCTTCACCCTGATGGCCCACCGCCGGCTGGGAAAGCAGCAGATCAGCCGGATCCGTCAGCTTCTGCTGGCCTTCGGCGAGACCCCGGAAGGCAGGGCCTATTTCGAAACGACGGGGCTCAAGGGATTCCATCCCATTGACGATAAAACCATGAAAGCGGTGGATCCCTTCACGCGGGTGTTGTTGGAGACGCCGCCCACACCGTGAGCCCGCGATGCCTGCGCCCAATCCCGTTCCCATCTGGCGTTCCCTGCGCACCAAGCTGGTGATCGCCAGCCTGGTGGTGGAAGTCACCATGCTGGGCCTGCTGCTCGCCAACAGTCTGCGCCTGCTCAACGAAACCCTGCAGCAGCAAACCCAGGCACGCCTCCAGGCGCTCACCCCTCTGCTCAACGCCTCCCTGTCCGCCCGCCTGTTCGAACGGGACCACGCCTCCATCCGGGAAATCCTCGCCCAGCTCACGGCCAACCCCATGGCCGATCTCACCTACGTGGTGGTCTATGACAACCGCGGCCAGGTCTATGCCCAGGCCGGACGGGTGGACCCAACCGCCATGCCGCCACTGGATCGTGACGTGGCCGGCAGCCTCAGCGATCTCGTCTACGATGCCGCGGCCCCGCTCACCGTGGGCACGGTCCCGGTGGGCAGTGTGCGCTTCGGGTTGTCTCTCACCTCGCTTGCCCAGGCACGGGACCGGATCCTGCGCCAGGGCACCCTGATCGCTGCGGCCGAGGTGCTGCTGTCCTTCCTCCTCCTGGGGGCCGCCGGCTATCTGCTCACGCGCCACATCCGCGAGCTGGTGGATGCCACGCGGCGCATCTCCGCCGGTGACTACAGTGCGCGCATCGCCGCGCGCGGGCGGGACGAGATTCGGGTGCTGGCGGAAAACTTCAACCGCATGTCGGAAGCGGTGGAGGAACGCATCGCGGCGCTGCGCCGCTCCGAACAGGCGCTGTTCGAAGAAAAGGAGCGCGCCGAGGTCACGCTGTACGCCATCGCCGACGGCGTGATCACCACCGATGGCGAAGGCCGGGTGACCTACATGAACCCCGTGGCAGAAGAGCTCACGGGCCACGACCTGGCCAGCGCACGCGGACTGCTGCTGGAGCAGGTGTACCGCGTGGTGGACGAGCAGACCGGCCAGCCCCTGGCCAACCCGCTGCGCCAGTGCCTGGCGGAACAGACTGTGGTAAGCGGCATGCTGCACGCCCAACTGCAAGGCGCCGACGGCTGTCTGCACGCGGTGGAGGAAACGGCCTCACCCTTGCGGGATGAGCAGGGGCGCATCATCGGCGCGGTGCTGGTGGTGCGCGACGTGACCCAGGCGCGGGAAACCGCGCGCCAGCTGGAATACCAGGCCAGCCACGACCTGCTCACGGGACTCATCAACCGGCGGGCCTTCGAACGTCGGTTGGAAGAGGCGATCGCCAGCGCCCGGGCGGAGGAGCGCCGCCACGCCTTCTGCTACCTGGACCTGGACCAGTTCAAAGTGGTGAACGACACCTGCGGTCACGCCGCGGGCGACCGGCTGCTCACGGAACTGACGCGCCTGCTCGCCGGCAGGATACGCGAGAAGGATGTGCTGGCGCGCCTGGGTGGGGACGAGTTCGGTCTGCTGCTCTACGACATGGATCTGGACCAGGCGGCATCCCAGGCGGAGGCGCTGCGCGACGCCATCCGCGACTATCGCTTTCTGGCGGAGGGGCACAGCTTCCAGGTGGGCGTCAGCATCGGGGTCGTCGCCATCGATCCGGAATCCGGCAGCCTGGCGGAGGTCTTCACCGCCGCGGACGTGGCCTGCTATGTGGCCAAGGACAAGGGGCGCAACGAAGTCCACGTCTCGCGCCTGAACGACGTGGAGCAGGCGCGCCGGCAAATGGAGATGCAGTGGTCCATGCGCATTCCGCCG
>JBBFMG010000247.1:0-3256 GCA_037478575.1 Burkholderiales bacterium
GGCTCCACCTGAGCCGCGGGCACTGGGGAAGCTGACGTGCGCAAGGCGTAGGCCGCCGGGCGCAGCCTCAGATCTGCGAGCTGGACGCCGCCCAGCACCCGCCAGCGCTCCCCCACCCGCGCGGCCGGTGTGGCGGGTGCACCGGTGCTTTGCGACAGACCGGCAAGTGTGTCCTCGAGGCGGGCGCGCACGGGCTCCAGCATGATGGCACGCACGCCGGCGAAATACTCGGCCCTAAGCACCCGCTCCACGGAGTCACCCTGGTAAAGCCCCCAGCCCAGCTGCCAGGCATGGCCCTCCCGCCGTGCCTGATAAAGCTGCTCCAGACGCACCTGCAGCACCTGCAGCGCCTTGAGCTGGTCCGCCAGCCGTCCGGCTTCGGCAAGGGTCCGCGCCGCGTGCATTTCTTCCCGCGCCGCGGCGATGAGTTTTTGGTTGCCGATGAAGGACCAGGTGAGGGCCCCGGTGGCCAGCGTGGTGAGCACGAGACCCGCTGCCACGGCGGCAAGGCGCAGGCGCGCACCCGCGGGACGGGTCTGCCGGGTCACCAGATACTGGTCCGGGAAGATCACCTCGCGGAACAGGTCGCGCAGAAAGAAACTGTTGGACGCGACCGGCTGCGCGGTATCGAAGCCGGGCCGCACCAGGCCGAACTGGCTGGAGACCCGCACCCCTGCGGCGATGCGTGGCTGCCCCTCCTGCAGGGCGCTGGTGAAATAGAAACCCCGCAGCAGCGGTTTGCCATGGTAGGGATCGTCCTCGAACAGGATCTCCACAAACCGGCACACCGCCTCACGCAGGCCGTGAAATTCGATGGGAAAGGCGAACAGGGCCGGCCGGTTGACATTGCCACGGCTGGCTGAGAGCTTTTCCATGCCCATCTGCACCAGCCCCTGGTAGAGGAGGTCGAACTGCTGCCCCACCACCGCGGTGGCGTTGAAGTCCGGTCCCTGGTCATGGGACAGCGTGGCCCCCCACACTCGGTTGCGTGCCGTCTCGTCGAGATCCTCGAAAAATTGGGCAAAGCCGCCCAGGAGGTCGATCTTGGTGAACAGCAGGTACACCGGCACCTTGATGCCGAAGGCATCGTCGATCTCGTTGATGCGCTCCCGCACCTGGCGCGCGTAGAGGGCAAACTGCTCACTGCGAAACTGGGCCAGCTCGGGGAAGCTCACCGCCACCAGGATGCCGTTCACCGGTGCGCGCGGCCGGTACTTCCTGAGCAGCCGGAGAAAGGCCAGCCATTCCGGCCGGTCCTCGCGCTGGGTGGCATAGCGACCTGCCGTGTCGAGCAGCACACCGTCCGTGGAGAAAAACCAGTCGCAGTTGCGTGTGCCGCCCACGCCCTGCACCACGGTCTTGTCGCCGAAGGGAAAGCTCAGGCCGGAATGGAGGATGGCACTGCTCTTGCCCGCCGCCGGGTGGCCGATGATCATGTACCAGGGCAACTCGTACAGGGCCGCCTTGCCGCGCGTCTTGCCCAGCCTGGATTGCCTGAGCGTCTCAATGGCGGACAAAAGCCGCTGGCGCAGCAGGGTCACCTCCGCGCGCCGGTCCGAGGCTGCCCCCATCACCGCCTCGTCGGCGTCGCGCCGCAGCATGCGTTCCAACAGTGCGCCGGCGCGCCGGGCGACCAGGTTGCCCACCAGCAGACTCGCCACCCACAGGAGCATCACCACGCAGATCCCGATCAGACGCGCCTCGGCACTGGCAAGCCCCGCCAGCGGGCCGACGAACCAGATCAGCGCGATCAGGATGAGAAAGCCCAGGGCCGACGCCAGCCTGGGGTGACGCCACCACTTCATCGTTCTGCCTCCGACACAGCGCAACGGCGCGCTCATGCGAGAGGCATATTATGGACAAATGCCAAAGAAATTGCCATATCCATTTGGCATGACGGGCGGCGGGCGCAAGGAAGCGCCGGCCGCCCGAGGCGGCTGCCGGTCCGGGTTCAGTTGCCGTCGGCGGAACGGGGAGCAGTGAGACGGTGTTCCACGGCGAAGACCGCCGCTTCCACCCGGGAGGACAGATTGAGTTTGGCCAGGATGTGGCGGACGTGCAGCTTCACCGTGTCGTGGCTGATGTCCAGGGCGCGCGCGATGGCCTTGTTGGATTCGCCGCGGGACAGGTGCATCAGGATCTGGCGCTCGCGCTGGGTGAGCTGGGCGACCAGGGACTCGGGCGTGCCCTGCTTCTGATCCAGCAGATTGACCAGCTTGGCCGTCATCTTCGGCGCGACCACGGTCTCGCCACGCGCGGCGCGCTGCAGGGCATCTTCCACGTCGTCCGGCTCCATGTCCTTGAGCAGGTAGCCACGCGCCCCCACGCGCAGGGCGGCGGCGAGATCCTCCTGGGCATCGCTCACGGTCAAAAGCAGGATGGGCACAGTACAACCCTCGGCACGCAGGTCCCCGATCAGGGTGATGCCATCCACACCCGGCATGTTGAGATCGAACACCGCCACATCCGGCTGGTGGGTCTTGAGCAGCTCACGCGCCTCGTGGGGGTTGCCGGTCATGGCCACTACCTTGATGCGCCCATGGCGCTCGATGAGTTCCGCCAGGCCCTTGCGGAACAGGGTGTGATCGTCCACCAGGATGACGCGGATCGGTTCGCTCATCGTGCCCCCACCCGGCGCGGCCGCGGCGCCGGAAATTCCAGATGCACACGGGTCCCCTGGCCGGGACGACTCTCCACGGTCACCTCGCCGCCCAGGCGCTGGGCACGCTCCTTCATGATGCTCATGCCCAGATGCATGCTGGGTCCAGTGCCACCCTGGGGCCTGAGTCCAATGCCATCGTCGGTGACGGTGAGCGCATAGCGGTCGCCAATGAACTCGATGGTGAGGCTCACATGCTGCGCCGCGGAGTGCTTGCTGATGTTGTTCAGGGCTTCCTGGACGATGTGGAACACCTGCACCTCCTGGTCCGGCGTGAGGTTGACGTCCGGTGCCCGGTTGATGAAATCCACCTTGATGCCGGTGCGGTTGCAGAAGTTGTGCATCAGGTCTTCCAGTGCCGGCAGCAGGCCGCGCGGATCCATCTTCTGCCGGAATTGGGTAAGCAGCTCGCGCAGGCCGGAGTAGGCCGATTCCAGGGCATCGTCCACCTCGCCCAGGTAGCGCTCGGTGGCCACCTCGTCGCCCTCGCGCACCGCCTCGCGCAGCATGGCCAGCCGCATTTTCATGTAGGCGAGCGTCTGGGCCAGGGAGTCATGGATCTCCGCCGCCAGCATCTGGCGCTCGTCCATCAGGGTC
>JBBFMG010000248.1:0-3254 GCA_037478575.1 Burkholderiales bacterium
AATGAACCGCCGGATGCGGAACCGCACGTCCGGTGGTGTGAGAGGGCGACGGGGGTGACCCCGTCCCCTACTCGATAGATCAAGCCATGCCTGCCGCGGCGGACACCACCCTCACCACGCCCGAAGCCCTGGCACGCCATCTGGACGCGCTGGGGCGGGACTATCTGCTGCTCACGGCCCTGCCTGCTGCCGTGGCCGAGGTGCGCTTCGTGGGTCCCATGCAGGGGCGGGCCGTGGTGTGGCGCCTGCGCCTGGCCACCCTGGCGCATGACCAGGCGGAACGGGGGCCTCTGCCCACACCCCCGACGCGACCCCGCGGGGCGATGCATCTGCGCGAGGAGCGGCCGGGCTGCTGGCGCGCCGAGGTGGCGCTGGCGGTGCCCGTGATCGACGAGCCGGTGGTGCGCAAGGCCATCGTCATGATGCGCAACTACCGGGCCCTGCGGCCGGGGCTGCGCGTGTGGGGAGAGTGAGTCAGCGGCCCCGCTCCCAGTCCGGCGGGTTCTGCGCGAGTTCGATGTAGAAGGTGGAGAGGGTGCTGTCCCGGCTTGGGACCTCCTCCGCCTGGGCCCGGCAGAGCACGGCCTCCACCAGCGCGGCGTTGATCATCTTGCGGTCCACCACTTCCGGATAGAGGCGGTGAAGCCTCTCCACCACCGCGGCCTGCTGCCGCGCCTGGCGTTCCAGCTCGGCGCGCAGCACCGTGTCCAGATCGGGCAGGGCGAGCAGCCAGGGCGCCTGCCAGGCCTGGAAATCCGCGGCGAGCTGGCGCAGGCTGCCGTCCATCCAGTCCACGGCGAGCAGAAGCGGCGGAAAGGCCGCCGGCGGCAGCCGCCGGCCAGCACCTGCTCCATCGGTATGGGCAAGGCCCGTGCCCGAACCGTCGGCCTCGCGCCGGAACCACTGGCCGGCAGGGGACGCGCCCGCGCGGGCGTTGATGTGGTGAGCCAGCTGATCGGCGGCCGAGCCGGCCCCCGTGGGTAGCGCATCGCTGCGGAAGCGTTCCCGCGCCAGGAAGCCGGGCCGCCATTCCAGATCCACCTCCAGATCCATGTCATCCGGTTCCACCACGCTGTGCAGCAGGGCGAGGGGCTGGCCCTCTGCATCCAGCAGCCAGAACTCGTGACGGTCGCGAAAGGGGAAGGGCACCCGCTGGTGCACCTGGGTCAGGTACTGATAGACGATCGCCCCCATTTCCTCCATGCGCAGGAAATCCTCGGAGGGATAGATGGGGCCCCGCTTGAGGCCCTTCTCCACCGACCAGGCACCGAAGCGGATGTCCGTGATCTGGGGATGACGGCTGGCGTCCAGGCCTTCCAGCAGGCTGTCGTTGGCGACATAGATGTCCCAGTGCACCCCGTCCAGGGTGACGGCTTCCGCCGCCTCATAGCGAATGGTGTGCATGGCACCCCGGAAGGGGTTGAGCAGGCGCTGGCCATAGCATTCGACGGACATGGCGCTAATCTAGAACATTCGTGCCCCAGCGCCAACCGCCCCGAATATCGTCAAAACTGGCTCTTTTGAATTTCGAGTGGATTAAGCTGCATGCGGCTTGATCCGGATGAGGGCATCGAGGTCAGCCCGTTGGCTCTCCGGCAACCGATCCCGGTCCTTGAGCAGCGCCCAGCGCAAGCCCTTCAGATCGGGGTCGGTCTTCTGCTTAAGGCGGCGCGTTTTGTCGACGGTGGCAGAGGCATGGGCGATGACGTGGAATTTGTCGAAGGTGATGCGCACGTCGGGCAGGTGGTCGGCCACACCCTTGATGAAGGCGGGCGACATGTCGATGCTCACCGAGCTGATTTGGCTGCGCGTGGCCTGGTGTTGGGTGAGGTGCTCGGCCAGCCGCTCGATGGTTTCGGCGTCCCGGCCTTCGGTCACGAACACCACCTTGCGCTCGTCGGCATCGGCGGCAACGGTGAGGTGGTTGTGGCCGCGCCGGCAGGAGATCCCGCCGATCGCCAGCGCCGTCGTCTCGGACAGGTCGGTCTCGGCCACGGCCAGCTCCACATAGCGGGCGCAAATTGCATGCACCCGGCGCCAGGATTCGCCCACCGTGCGGCCCACCGCCGCAAAGGGCATCTCGCGCGCAAGGGCGAGCACCAGGGCCTCGAAGAGCAGCGTGAAGCCCGAGAGCTTGCCCGCCCAGTCGGGCTCGACCCGCACCACCCGCCCGTCGGGCAGTTTCACCCGGGGCTGCCGCACCTCCAGGTAGCGCTCGTGCTGGAAGAAGTTGAGATGCCGGTAACGCTTGACCTGGGTGTCGTGCACCGGGTGCAGCCCGGCGGCCGCAGGATGGGCAAAGCGGCTGCCGGCGGCAAAGTCGATTCGAATCGTCAGGGTCCTCTTGGCGGCATCGAAATCGACGCCCTGGACGAACCAGGGCGGGCTGACGCCGAGGGCGGCTTCAAACAGTTGGTTGTGCATGATTGCGTTGTTGTCTCCAAGGCTCAATGCCGCATTCTGCCGCAGCCAGCCTTGGACCAGCGTATGGGCTTGAAGCCGGTTATCCCAGTAGCACCCATTCATTCAAAAGAGGCCAAAGGATTCATCACTCGGTCGGATGAAAACTTTAGGGTGCAGCATCATGGCTTTTTTGAGTCGATCACAACCCGGGTGGGTGCCAGCGAAGGCCCCTACGCAAGCGGGCGAAAGAACTCCACCTCAGCTTTGGTGCTTGCCCGCATCTGTGTGAGCACACACCGCTGTATCCACACCATGCATCTGACGACATCATGTGAAAACATGCCACAGTGCTGTTGACAACTCCATACAAGCAAGAACAATAGCATATGTTATTTGCCATTGATTACCGATAACGAAGAAAAACAAAACCATGCAGGGCGTACATCAGGGCGCTGTCGCTGATCCGGAAGAATGGGTAGAGACACAGGCCGCGCTGTGGCTTCTGGCGAGCCTGGCCGGTTTCTATCGCCAGCCCTTCGATGCCGAGCTGGTGATCAAGCGTTTTCCGCCGCCGATCGATCTGCCCACGCTGATCGAGGCCTTGGGCGCGCTCGGCCTCAAGGCCGGGTTGGCGCACTGGCCCGAAGCGGGGCTGTCGACGTTGCCGCTGCCTGCCGTGGCGCTGCCGCAAGGGGGCGGCGCGATCCGTAGCGTCGAAGAACGGTTTGAGGTCAGCGCGATGAACGGCGCGGCCACCTTCCGCCGCGAGAAGTTCATCCCAAAGGGCGGCCCCAGTGGCGGCGACGGCGGGCGTGGCGGCAGCGTGTATGCAGTTGCCGACCGCAACCTCA
>JBBFMG010000249.1:0-3225 GCA_037478575.1 Burkholderiales bacterium
GCGCTGTTCTGGACCAAGGCAGAGGCGCAATATTACGTCGAGCGCCTGCGCGGCTTGAGCGAAGAGCTTGGGCTTGCCTTCTCCAAGGTGAGCATTCACCGCGCCAGCCAGGGCATCAACGCCCTGGGCTACCGCATCTGGCCGACCCATAGGCTGTTGCGCAAGCGCGCCATCGTGTCCTTCAGGCACGACATGAAGCGGCTGCTAAGGCTCGACGACCAAGCCGCAGTCTCGCGTCGCGTGCAGTCCTTCGTGGCCCATGCGTCTCACGCCGACACGTGGAGGCTGAGGGCAAAGCTATTTGCTCAGATGCCGCGTGCACACATTCCATGCGACGTGTTTTGTCGCGTGGAATGCGATCATGTCGCATGGAATCCGTGCACGCGTCGCATTTAATTTGTGCAAGCCCACCGAAGTCAGCTTGGCATTGTTGAGGGGTGTGCTGCGGAACCAGCGATCATAGCCGGTATAACCGCCCCAGGCCGCGCGCAGGGATTCGTATTCCCTTTCCGCCTCGCGCAGGATGGCGGCCTTGGCGGTGCGCGCCGCATCGATATCCGGCGCCGCTGCGTAGGCTGCGGCCAGGCGGTCCCGGGTGCGCTGGAGCAGGGCCTGAAAGGCCTGTTTCCGTTCCCGTCCCTGCTGCCAGCGGGCCAGCGCTCCCGCCTCCCCCTGCCGGGCGAACCAGCGCTTCACGCCTTCCTCTTCCACTACGCTGGCGAAGGCTTCATTGAAGGCGGAGTCGCCGGGCACATAGACCACCTGGTGGGCGAGCTCGTGGAAGATCAGGCCCACCAGCTCCGCTTCCGGATAATGGATGAAGGTGTTGAGGAGGGGGTCGTCGAACCAGCCCAGCGTGGAATAGACGGGAATGCCAGCCACATACACGTCGAGACCCCGGGCAGCGAGAGCTGCCGCCTCCTCACGCGCCGCTTCCTCCGAGAAATAGCCTCGGTAGGCCACACAGCCCGCCACCGGGAAGCACCAGGTGACGGGTTCCACCGACAGTTCCGGCGTGGCAAACACGTTCCAGAGGGCAAAGGGTCGGCCCAGGTCGGCATAACCCCGGAAACTGCCGTTGTCCGGCAAATGGAGCTCGCGACTGGCGAATTCCCGCGCCGCTTGGGCCCGCTTGAGCTGCCGGGCAACGACCGGGTCCGTCCCGGCATCGGCCAGCACCTGGGGAAGGGGTATGGCACGGCGGCTCAGCTCCAGCTGGCCCTGGATGGCGTGGGCGTAATAGCCGAAATGGCTGCAGCCCGAAAGCAGCAGGAGCGGGACAAGAAGAAAAAGTCGAGCCATCAACCCACCGCACCCGTGGCAGGAACCCCATCATTCTGGGGCCCATCACGCCCGTTGGCGAGCGGGATGCCTGTCATTGATCCGTCACATTGGCGTCATACTATGACGCCGCTGAACGAAGGAGAAGGTCATGCCCGCGACGATACTGGTCGTCGAAGACGAACCCGCCATCCAGGAACTGGTTGCCTTCAACCTGAAACAGGCCGGCCACACGGTGGTGCAGGCGGACAGCGCTGAAACCGCCGGCCGGCTCATGCGCGAGGCCCTGCCGGATCTGATCCTGCTGGACTGGATGCTGCCCGGCCAGTCCGGCATCGAGTTTGCCCGTCGGCTCAAGGCGGAACGCCATACCCGCGACATTCCCGTGATCATGCTCACCGCGCGGGGCGAGGAAGCGGACCGGGTCCGCGGGCTGGAAACGGGTGCCGACGACTACGTCACCAAGCCCTTCTCCCCCCGGGAGCTCATGGCCCGCATCAAGGCGGTGCTGCGCCGGCGGGCGCCCCAGATGACGGACGAGCCCGTGGAAATCGGTGGGCTGCGCCTGGACCCGGCCAGCCACCGGGTCACGGGCGACGGCACACCCCTCGAGCTGGGACCCACCGAGTTTCGCCTGCTGCATTTCCTCATGACCCATCCGGAACGGGTGCATTCCCGGGCGCAGCTTCTGGATCAGGTCTGGGGCAACCACGTGTTCGTGGAGGAGCGGACGGTGGACGTGCACATCCGCCGCCTGCGCCGGGCCCTGGAACCCACCGGCCACGACGCACTGGTCCAAACCGTGCGTGGCGCCGGCTACCGTTTCTCCCAGTCGCCCTAAGGGCTGCGGCAGAACGGGATAGTCCTGAACCGCCGGTTGCAGGCGCTCCCTGCCGCCCCGTTGCCGCAAGCTCGCACCAGTCGGGCATGAACAACACGCCCCCCGCAGGAAGGCGGGCGAAAACCAGGCTCCGGCAAGCAGGCGCGGTGAGAACATGACAACCCCGCCGGCTCACGGGCGACCGGCGGCAGGCAACCTGACGAGGTTTGCCAAGCGTTGAGCCGGGGTTGGATAATGGCCCCAGGGCTCTCCCTGTCCGTGTTTTCCCATGTCTGACTTCTGGTCGCGCACCCTCGCAGGACCCCTGCTCTACGCCCTGGCCGCCCTCCTGCTGTGGCCGCTGGCCGGAGGCACGGCCGCGGCCCTGTTCCTGGTGGCCGCCCTCCTGGGCCAGCTCATTTACCAGCTGCGCCAGGTGGAGAAACTCGCGCGCTGGCTCAAGGATCCCCAGCTCACCACCGTGCCCCAGGCCGGCGGCACCTGGGGCGACGTGTTCGCCCAGCTCTACCAGATCGTGCGTCGCCAGTCCCGGAGCCGGCACCAGCTCTCGGAGGCGCTGGCCCGCTTCCGCCGTGCCGGCGAGGCCATGCCGGACGGGGTGGTGATCCTGGACGAGCATGACGAGATCGAGTGGTTCAATCCGGTGGCAGGACGCCAGCTGGGGTTGAACCTGGAGACGGACGCCGGTCGGCCCATCACCTACCTGCTGCGCCAGACCCAGTTCCATGAATATCTCGCCGCCCACAACTACAGCGAACCCCTGATCCTCCGCTCCGCCCGCAACCCCGAGCTCACCCTGTCCATCCAGCTGGTGCCCTTCGGCGCCAAGCAGAAGCTGCTCATCTCCCGCGACATCAGCCGCGTCGAGCAGCTGGAGACGGTGCGCCGGGATTTCGTGGCCAATGTCTCCCATGAGCTGCGCACGCCCCTGACCGTGGTGGGCGGCTTTCTGGAGACCCTGCTGGACCATCCCGACCTGCCTGCCGAACAGCGGCAGCATTATCTGCAAACCATGCTGGACCAGACCCGCCGCATGCAGCGTCTGGTGGACGATCTGCTCACCCTGTCGCGTCTGGAGAGCGCCTCCAACCCCCTGCAGGAGG
>JBBFMG010000250.1:0-3202 GCA_037478575.1 Burkholderiales bacterium
CCCGTGCTCAAGCACAAGGTGCGCAGCTGGCTCATGCAGCGCGACGAGGTGCTCGCCTTCGTCGAGGCCCGCCCCTGCGATGGCGGCAGCGGCGCGGTGATCGTCATGCTCAAGGCCGGCCACTGAACGCGGGCCGGCGCATCTGTTCACCCCTTAAGGCTGCCGTAAGCCCCGTCCTCTATCGTTCCCGCTCATGCCTGCGCCCTCCCGCAAGTTGACCTTCCTGGTGCTTGCGCTGTTTTCCCTGCTCTGGTTCGGCAACCTGGACAGCCGCCACCTGATCCGCCCGGACGAAGGTCGCTACGCCGAAATCCCGCGCGAGATGGCGCAAAGCGGCGACTGGGTCACGCCGCGCCTCAACGGCATCAAGTATTTCGAGAAACCGCCCCTGCAGTATTGGGCCACTGCGGCGGCCTATCGGCTGTTCGGGGAACACGAATGGACGGCGCGCCTGTGGACGGCCCTCACCGGCTGGGCCGGGGTACTGCTCGCCTGGTTCGCCGGCCGCCGCCTGTTCGGCGAGCCGGCGGGACTGCTGGCCGCCCTGGTGCTGGGCTCCAGCGCCTATTACGTCCTGGGCGGGCACGTCAATTCCCTGGACATGGGCGTGAGCTTCTTCCTCCAGCTTGCCTGGACCGCCTTCCTGCTCGCCCAGACCCGGGAAGACCCCAAAGCGCAGCGCAACTGGATGCTCCTGGCCTGGGCCGCCGCTGCCCTCGCCCTGTTGAGCAAGGGCCTGATCGGACTGGTGCTGCCCGCACTGACACTCACCGCCTATACGCTCCTCACCCGCGATTTCGCCCCGTGGCGCCGCCTGCATCTGCTGCCGGGTCTGGTGCTGTTTTTCCTCATTGCTGCGCCCTGGTTCGTGGCCGTGTCCCTCGCCAACCCCGAGTTCGCCCGCTTCTTCTTCATCCATGAGCATTTCGAGCGTTTCCTCACACGGGTCCATCACCGGTATGAGCCGTGGTACGAATACCTGCCTCTCCTCCTCTTGGGCAGCCTGCCCTGGCTTGGCAGCCTGTTCCCGGCCCTTGCCCGGGCCTGGGCCGCGGAGTGCGGGCAGCCGGCGTTCCGACCGCGTCTGTTTCTGCTGCTGTGGGTGATCGTGGTGGTGGGTTTCTTTAGCGTCTCCCAGTCCAAGCTGCCGGGCTACATCCTGCCGGTGTTTCCGGCCTTGGCGCTTCTCATCGGTGATGCCTGGGCGCGCGCCCCGGCACGCCGCCTGCGCCTTGAGATTGCCATCGGTCTGGCTACCGGGGTGGTGATCACCCTCGCAGGAGTCTTCGCCTTCGAACGTTACGCCCAGGCGGAGCCCACGCTCTACGGACGCTACGGTCTGTGGCTTGTGGGGGGTGCCGCCCTGCTCATGGTCGCCCTGGTCCTTGCCTGTCGCTGGCTCACGCGGGAACGGCGTCTGGCCGCCGCGCTGGCAACGGCCCTGGGCGGCCTGCTCGCGGCCCAGGCCGTGGTGACCGGCCATGAGGCGCTTGCCCCCATCAATTCGGGGTATGATTTCGCGCGCAAGCTGCGTCCCCTGCTGCGACCGGACTCGACCCTCTACTGCGTGGAAATGTACGACCAGACCCTGCCGTTCTATCTCAAGCGGACCTGCACCCTGGTGGCCCACGAAGACGAAATGGCCTTCGGTCTCATTCAGGAACCGTGGCGGCGCGGCCCCGATCTCGCGACCTTCATGACACGCTTCCCAGCCGAGCGCGCGGCAGTGGCCATTCTCAAACCCGATTCCTACGACCAGCTAAAAGATCGTCTGCCCCACCGCCTGCTGGTGCGTGACCGGGAACACGTAGCCATCGCGCCGCCCCAGGATCGATCCCAATGAACCTGGTCTCGGCCAGCCTGATTTTCACCGGCGTGCTGCTCAACGCCGTCGCCCAGCTGCTGCTCAAGGCAGGCACCAATGCCGTGGGCCACTTTGCCTTCACCGCGGACAACGTCTGGCCGGTGGGCCTCAAGCTCGCGACCCAGCCCTTCATCCTGGCCGGGATGGTGTGCTACGGCGTCAGTCTGGTGGTGTGGATCATGGCCCTGTCGCGGGTGGAGGTGAGTGTGGCCTATCCCATGCTTTCCGTAGGCTATGTGCTCAATGCCATCGCCGCCTGGTATCTGTTCGGCGAGGCGGTGACGCCCACGCGCCTGCTGGGCATCGGCATCATCATTCTCGGCGTGTACATCGTCGCCCGTTCCTGATGGAGTTCCTTCCCTTCACCCGCCCCACCATCGACGAGGACACCATCGCGCAGGTGGCTAAGGTGCTGCGCTCCGGCTGGCTTACCACCGGCCCCCGCTGCGCCGAGTTCGAGGCACGCCTTTCCGCACTGTGTGGCGGCCGCACGGTGCGCGTGTTCAGTTCGGGCACGGCGGCACTGGAGATCGCCCTGCGCCTGGCGGGCATCGGCCCCGGCGACGAGGTCATCACCACACCGCTGTCCTGGGTGGCCACCGCCAACGTCATCCTCACCGTGGGCGCCCGCCCCGTGTTCGTGGACGTGGATCCGCGCACCCGCAACATCGATCTCGACCGCATCGAGGCCGCCATCACCCCGCGCACCCGGGCCATCATGCCGGTGGATCTGGCGGGTCTGCCGGTGGACCGGGACCGCCTCTATGCCATCGCCCAGGCCCACGGCCTGCGCGTGATCGAGGACGCCGCCCAGTCCTTCGGCGCCAGCTGGCGGGGCAAACCCATAGGCAGTTTCGGCGATCTGGTCGCCTTCAGCTTCCATGCCAACAAGAACATCACCACCGGCGAGGGGGGCGCGCTGGTGCTGCCCGACCCCGGGCTCGCGCCCCTCGCGGAGAAACTGCGGCTGCAGGGTGTCACGCGCCATCCGGACGGTGAGATGAGCGTGGACGTGCTGGGAGGCAAGGCCAATCTCACGGACATCGCCGCCACCATCGGCCTTGGCCAGTTGAGACATCTCGATGCCTTCACTGCACGCCGCCGGGCGCTTGCCCAACGCTATTTCGCGCGACTGGATCCCGCCCTGGCGCTCGGCCTGCCCAACGCCGACTTCGAGCACGGCAATTGGCACATGTTTCAGGTGTTGCTGCCCCTTTCCCGCATGGAATCGGAAAGGCAGGGAGCGGCCGAGAAGCGTGGCACGGTGCTGTTGGGGCTGGCTGCCGTGTTCGCGCGCATCGGCGCCATCGGCTTCGGCGGCGGCATGGCGGTGGTGGC
>JBBFMG010000251.1:0-3193 GCA_037478575.1 Burkholderiales bacterium
CGGTCGCGGGTGGCCACACCCTCGTGATCGAAGGGTGCACTCGCCAGGCCTTTTTTCAGATGCGGACGCTCCACGATCTGCACCAGCGGCGAGAACACCTGCCGGCCCAGGCTGTCGAGCAGAAAGGACGTGCCACGATAGAGATTGCCGCCGGAGACCGCAGACACGAAGCTGGCAATGAGTCCGGTGGCCACCGGCGCCTCGAAGATCACGGGCACCTGACAGGTCTTGGGCTTGCGCGCATCGAGCCGACGCAGGGTGCGCTCGCCGGCACGCCGTCCCACTGCCTCCGCCGATTCCAGGTCGGCACGGTCACGGGCGCTGGTGTACCAGTAGTCGCGCTGCATGCCGGATTCCGATTCGGCGATCACGGCGCAGGATATGCCGTGGCGCGAGGACGGATAGCCACCGATGAAGCCCAGGCTGTTGCCGAACACGAATACGGATTCCTGGGTGGAGACAGTGGCCCCCTCGGAATTGTTGATGCGCGGATCCACCGCCAGGGCGGCCGCCTCGCAGGCCCGTGCCAGCTCCACCGCATCGTCGGCGGACAGGTCCCAGGGGTGGTAGAGATCGAGATCCGGCACTTCGCGGGCCAAGAGCTCCGGCTCCGGCAGGCCTGCGTATTCGTCTTCCGCCGTGTAGCGGGCGATGGTGACCGCCTTGTCCACCGTGTCGCGAATCGCCTGGGGCGAGAAATCGGAGGTGCTGGCATGGCCGCGCTTGTGGCCGAAATAAACCGTCACGCCCAGGCCCTTGTCGCGGTTGTATTCGATGGTTTCCACCTGGCCCAGACGCACCGTCACGCTCTGGCCGAAGCCCTGGTTGACCTCCGCCTCGCAGCCGGTGGCGCCCGCCTTGGCCGCCTGGGCGAGAATGTCTTCGGTGATCTGTTTCAGGGTGTCGATGGAATAGGAAAAACGCGCGTTGTCGGCCACGGGCAGGCTCGTTTCCTGAGGGTTGGCAGGGGCAGCGAGGAAAGCGGTTATGATAGCAACTTTGGCTCGGCGCCGCGAAGGCGGCTGCGACTCGTTCCATGGCAGACACCGAAGGCTTCGTCAGCAAGACCCGGCGCAAGCAGGAAATGCATGCCCTGCAGGCACTGGGGGAACAGCTCACGCGGCTCACCGCCGCGCAGCTCGCCCAGCTCGAACTGCCGGAAAACCTGCGCGATGCCATCGAAGCCGCACGGCGCCTGCGCGGTCATGAGGCCCTGCGCCGGCAGATGCAGTACATCGGCCGTCTCATGCGGCAGGTGGATCCGGAACCCATCCGCGCCCGGCTCGCAGCGTGGCGCAGTCAAAGCGCTGCCGAGACGGCGCGCCATCACCGCCTGGAGCAGTGGCGCGACCGGCTGCTCGCCGACGACGCCGCCCTCGAGTCACTGGCGCAGGCCTATCCGGGCCTGGCCCTGCAGCCACTGCGAACCTTGATCCGCAACGCGCGCCGGGAGGCGCAGCAGGGCAGGCCGCCCCGCGCCGCGCGCGCCCTGTTCCGGGCCCTGCGCGAGCAGCTGGCGCTGCTTGAGGCCGCGCCCGCAAGCGACGATCTTCCCATGGACGAGTTGTAATGGCGGCGCCGCAGCGCGCCCCTTAACATACGGACTCAGGTACAGCCTTGAATATGACCGCAACCGACCAGGAATTGATCATCGGGCTGGTGAGCACCAGCGACCGCGCCAGCCAGGGCGTGTATGAAGACCGGGGCATCCCCGCGCTGGAGGAATGGTTCCGTGCCGCCCTCGCCTCCCCCTGGCGCAGCATCACGCGCCTGATCCCAGACGAGCAGGCCGTCATCGAACAGACCCTGATCGACCTGGTGGACCATCAAGGCTGTCATCTGGTGGTGACCACCGGCGGCACCGGGCCTGCTCCCCGAGACGTCACGCCGGATGCCACCCTCGCCGTGGCGGACCGGGTCATGCCTGGTTTCGGCGAAGCGATGCGGGCGGTGAGCCTGAAATACGTACCCACGGCCATCCTGTCGCGCCAGGTAGGCGTGATTCGCGGGCGCTGCCTGATTCTCAACCTGCCGGGCCAGCCCAAGGCCATCAAGGAAACCCTGGATGGCATTTTCGCGGCCGTGCCCTACTGCATCGAGCTCATCGGCGGGCCCCGCATCACCACCCACGAAGAAGTGATCAAGGTCTTTCGGCCCAAGTCCGCCACACCGCCCGCGCCGGAGAAAGCATGACCAGCCGTTCCGCCACCGGCGCCGTCGTCTCATCCCAGGGCCAGGAAACCCTGGTGGCACTGGATGGCTGTGGCCGGCTGCGGCCGCTCGCCCTGGCGGTCGAGGACCCGCCGGCGGAAACCCTCGCCGAGCGCAGCCTGAAAATCCGCCTCGCCCGCGGTGGCCCGCAGCACCCCGCCGCGCGGGTGCTGATTCGCAGGATGTACGCGGGGCGCGGCTACCGTGTTCCGGAGGGCGCCGCCGGTGCCGATCGTGTGAGTCTCTCCGTTTCGGATGCCGAACACGTGGTGGGCACGCTCACCCTGGGATTCGATGGACCGGAGGGACTCGCCGCCGACAGCCTCTACGCACCGGAACTCGCCCCCCTGCGCGAGACGGGCCGCCGTCTGTGCGAGATCACCCAGCTCGCCGCCGATCCCGGCGCGGGCGCGCGCCGCGTGCTGTTCGCTCTGTTCCACATCGCCTACATCTATGCGCGGCGCATTCGGGGCGCCACCGACGTGGTGATCGAGGTCAACCCCATGCACGTGCGCTTCTACCAGCGCGCGCTGGGCTTCCAGGTTCTCGGCCCGGAACGACTCTGCCCGCGCGTCCATGCGCCAGCCGTCCTGCTGCACCTGGACTTCGACCATGTGGAGCGCCAGCTCGCCCGTTTCGCCGGCCGGCCCGATCTCGCCCGCGACGAGAAGTCTCTCTACCCCTACGCCTTCAGTGAAATCGAGGAAGCGGGCATCACCCACCGCCTGCTGCGCCTCGCCATCTGACCCCGCCTCCGGCCCCGGGTGGCGATGCGAAGATCATGCTTGCATCATAACCCGATGTCATAGACAATGGCCGCCTCGAACGAGGCGCCCATGGATCTGTCTTCCCTGCTTGCGGACTTTGCCAGCCCCTTCCTCGACCACGGCCGGCTGCTCAGCCTGCGTGTCTCCCCGGGGATGGGCATCGCCCCGGGCGGGCTCATCATCGAGCGGCTGGCAGGCTTTGAAGCCTTCAACCG
>JBBFMG010000252.1:0-3182 GCA_037478575.1 Burkholderiales bacterium
CGGGAACAGCTCGATGCCCTGCGCGCAAGCGAGCTTCACCGCGCGCGCCGGGTCTGGCAGCAGAAGTTCGGGCGCCTGCCCGCCGATGCCCGGGAACGGGCGCGGCAGATGCGCTTTCTCACGCAACGGGGATTCCCGCTGGAGGTGATCCGGCGCATTCTGGGGTCGGAGGACTGACTGCGCGCGGGGGTTTCGCGCTACCATTACACTTTTGCCAGCATTCCACCGAGATCCCCATGAAATCCAGCGAAATCCGTCGCCGCTTCCTCGAGTATTTCGAATCCCGGGGGCACACCATCGTGCCCTCCAGCTCCCTCATTCCGGGTAACGATCCCACCCTGCTGTTCACCAACGCGGGCATGGTGCAGTTCAAGGACGTGTTCCTGGGGCGCGAGACCCGGCCCTATGTGCGCGCCGCCTCCAGCCAGCGCTGCCTGCGCGCGGGGGGCAAGCACAACGACCTGGAGAACGTGGGCTACACCGCCCGGCATCACACCTTCTTCGAGATGCTGGGCAATTTCAGCTTCGGGGATTACTTCAAGCGCAACGCCATCCAGTTCGCCTGGGAATTCCTCACCCGGGAACTGGGCATCCCGGAAGGCAAACTCTGGGTCACCGTGTACGAGGAGGACGACGAGGCAGCCGACATCTGGCTCAACGAGATCGGCGTGCCGCCGGAGCGCCTGGCCCGCATCGGCGACAAGCCCGGCGCCGGCAAGTATCACTCGGACAACTTCTGGTCCATGGGTGACACCGGCCCGTGCGGCCCCTGCACGGAGATTTTCTACGACCACGGGCCCGAGGTGCCGGGCGGGCCGCCCGGCACGCCGGAGGCCGATGGCGACCGCTTCATCGAGATCTGGAATCTCGTCTTCATGCAGTTCAACCGGGACGAGCACGGCGTGCTGCACAGTCTGCCCAAACCTTCGGTGGACACCGGCATGGGGCTGGAACGCATCAGCGCCGTGATGCAGGGCGTGCACTCCAACTACGACATCGATCTGTTCCGCGATCTCATTGCCGCGGCGGCCCGGGAGACCGGCGCATCCGATCTCACGAGCAACTCCCTGAAGGTGATCGCCGACCACATCCGTGCCTGCTCCTTCCTGATCGTGGACGGCGTGATCCCCGGCAACGAGGGACGCGGCTACGTGCTGCGCCGCATCATCCGGCGCGCCATCCGCCACGGCTACAAGCTGGGCCAGAAGCAGCCTTTCTTCCACAAACTGGTGCCGGATCTGGCGCGGGTGATGGGCGAGGCCTACCCGGAACTGCCCGCCGCCCAGGAACGGGTGATGGGGGTGCTGCGCCAGGAAGAGGAGAAATTCGCCGAGACCCTGGAACACGGCATGGGCGTGCTGGAGGCGGCCATGCACGGCACGGGTGGCGACCGCATCCTGGACGGCGAGACGGTGTTCCGTCTCTATGACACCTTCGGTTTTCCCCTCGACCTCACCGCGGACATCGCCCGGGAGCGGGGTTTCACCGTGGACTTCGCCGGCTTCGAACATGCCATGGCCCTGCAGCGGGAGCGGGCGCGCGCGGCCTCGCGCTTCCACATGGGCCAGGTGGTGAAGTTCGAGGGCCAGCCCACGGCCTTCCACGGCTACGACACCCTCACCCTGCAGGCCCAGGTGCTCGCCCTCTACAAGGAAGGCACCCAGGTGTCCAGCATCCAGGTCGGCGACGAGGCGGTGGTGGTGCTGGACCGCACGCCCTTCTACGCCGAGTCCGGCGGTCAGGTGGGTGATCGCGGCCAGCTGCTCGGCGCCAACGGCAGCTTTCTGGTGGAGGACACCCAGAAGATCCAGGCCGAGGTGTTCGGCCACAAGGGGCGGCTCACCCTGGGCACCCTCGCCGTCGGCGATACCGTGGAGGCCCAGGTGGATCCCGTGGCGCGCCAGCGGGCGGCCTGGAACCATTCCGCCACCCATCTTCTGCATGCCGCCCTGCGCAAGGTGCTGGGCAACCATGTCACCCAGAAGGGCTCCCTGGTGGATGCCCAGCGCACGCGCTTCGATTTCTCCCATCCCAACGCCCTCACCCCGGAGGAAATCCAGCGGGTGGAAAACCTGGTCAACGAGGCCATCCGCGCCAACTATCCGGTGCAGGTGCGCCTGATGAAATACGACGAGGCCATCAAGCACGGCGCCATGGCCCTGTTTGGCGAGAAATACGGCGACGAGGTGCGCGTGGTGGGCATGGGCGACTTTTCCACGGAGCTGTGCGGTGGCACCCACGTCAAGCGTTCCGGGGACATCGGCCTGTTCAAGATCGTCGCCGAATCGGGTGTGGCGGCGGGCATCCGCCGCATCGAGGCGGTGACCGGTGATTTGGCGCTGGAATACGTGCAGCAGGAAGAGGCGCGCCTCCTGGAGGCAGCCGCCGCCCTCAAGACGCCGCCCCAGGAAGTGAACCAGAAGATCGCCCAGATCCTGGACAACGTGAAGCACTTGGAAAAAGAACTGGCGCGTCTGAAATCCAGGCTGGCCGCCGCCCGCGGCGACGAGCTCGCGGACAGCGCGGTGGATGTGAAGGGCGTCAGGGTGCTCGCCGCCGAGATCGAGGGCGCCGACGCCAAGGCCCTGCGCGATACGCTGGACAAGCTCAAGGACAAGCTCAAGACCGCCGCCATCGTCCTGGCCAGCCGCGAGGGTGGCAAGGTGACCCTGATCGCCGGCGTCACCTCCAATCTCACCGATCGCCTCAAGGCCGGGGAACTGGTGAACCACGTGGCCAGCCAGGTGGGAGGCAAGGGCGGTGGCCGGCCCGACATGGCCCAGGCAGGCGGCACCCAGCCCGAACATCTGCCCCAGGCCCTGGCCTCGGTGGCGGAGTGGGTCGCCGCCAAGCTGTGAGGGGCGGCCGCGCGCCCCGACCCTGATCGCCGGCCATGATCGAATGGCGCGATGGCGCACCCTGGTCGCCCCGCTTCGGCGATATCTATTTCTCCCCTGATGCCGGGCCCGAGGAGACCCAGCACGTCTTCCTCGCCGGCAATGACCTGGCCCGCCGCTTCGCGCAGCTGGCGCCGGGGCAGACCTTCACCTTGGGCGAGACGGGCTTCGGCACCGGCCTCAACTTCCTTTCCGCCTGGCAGCTGTTCGAAACCTGCGCGCCGCCCGGCGCCCAGCTCGACTACTTCAGCGTCGAGGCCTATCCCCTGGAGGACGGGGAACTCG
>JBBFMG010000253.1:0-3139 GCA_037478575.1 Burkholderiales bacterium
GCATGGGCGCAAGGAAGCGGATGCGCCGCAATACGCCGTCGCCGCCCCGGTGACGTCCCGCCCCACCGCTGCCGCGCCGGATGGCGAAGATCTCCACGCGTACGGGAAAGCGCATCTCCAGCACTTCCACGTCCGTCATGCGGGAATTGGTCATGTGGGTCTGCACCGCATCCGCGCCATCGAAATCCGCCCCGGCGCCGGCACCGCCGCAGATGGTTTCGTAATACTGGTGGCTGGCATCGCCGAAGCTCAGGTTGTTCATGGTGCCCTGGGAGGCGGCGAGCACGCCCAGGGCGCCAAACAGGGCATCCACGATGGCCTGGGAGGTCTCCACGTTGCCCGCCACCACGGCCGCCGGCGGGCGGGGATCGAGCAGGGAAGCCGCCGGGATGCGGATCACGAGGGGCCGCAGGCAGCCCGCATTGAGGGGAATGTCCCGGCGCACCAGGGTGCGGAACACGTAGAGTACGGCCGCGCGCACGATGGCGGCGGGCGCGTTGAAGTTGTCGGGCTGCTGCGGCGAGGTGCCGGTGAAGTCGATCACGGCCTCGCGCCGCTCGCGGTCGATGCCGAGGCTCACGACGATGCGCGCACCACTGTCCATCTCCAGCTCGAAGCGGCCGTCGGCAAGCCCGCCGATCACCTCGCGCACCGCGGCCTCGCCCAGGTCCAGGGTATGGTCCATGTAGGCTTCCACCAGCGCGAGTCCGTGGCGCGCCACCAGCGCCCGCAACTGCTGGGCACCCTTTTCGTTGGCGGCGATCTGGGCCTTGAGGTCGGCCAGGTTCTGGCTGGGATTGCGCGCGGGATGGGGCCCGCCGGCGAGCCAGGCGCGCACGTCCCGTTCCAGGAAGCGGCCGTCGGCGACGATGCGCAGGCCCGGCGTCCACACGCCCTCCTCATCGATCACACGGCTGTCCGGCGGCATGGAGCCCGGTGTGATGCCCCCCACGTCGGCATGATGACCGCGGGAAGCGGTGTAGAACCAGACCTCGCGCCCCGCCTCGTCCCACACCGGCGTCACCACGGTGATGTCCGGCAGATGGGTGCCACCATGATAGGGGGAATTGATCAGGAACACGTCCCCCACGCGCATGCCGTCGGCGAAACGCTCGCGCACGGCGCGCACCGCATCGCCCATGGAGCCCAGATGCACCGGGATGTGGGGGGCGTTGGCGATCAGCTCGCCCCGCCGGTTGAAAATGGCGCAGGAAAAATCCAGGCGTTCCTTGATGTTCACGGAATGGGCGGTGTGCTGCAGGGCCACCCCCATTTCCTCGGCGATGGCCATGAAACGCCGGTTGAAGAGTTCCAGCGCCACCGGATCGCATCCCGGCGTGGCAGGCAGGCTGGCGGGCTCCCCGCGCGCGCCCACGCGCTCGAGCCAGAGCTCGCCCCTTTCTCCCACGGTGGCCTGCCAGCCAGGCTCGATCACCAGGGTCGAGGTGGGTTCGATCACCAGCGCCGGGCCGGCGATGCGCTGGGCGGCCCGCAGATCCTCCCGAAGATAGAGGGGCACGGTCTGCCAGCGCCCCGCCGTGAACAGGCGGCAGGTCTCGCGGGCCTGCCCGCTGCCCGCAGGGGGCGCCACCGCCAGCGCCGGCGGCGGCGTCTCGGCTATGGCTTCCACCAGCACCGCCTCCACCTGGATGGGCACCTCCGTCTCGACGAAACCGAACAGGCGCCGATAGGCCGCCTCGAAGGCCGCGCGCATGGCTTCGAGGCTGCCCCAGGCCACGGGCAGCGGCGTGTCGGTGCCGGCGTAGCGGAGTTTCAGGCGTGCCTCGGTGCGAATGCACCCGGCCTCCACACCCTGTCCCAGCAGCCTGTCCCGGCCCTGGCGCGCGAGGCCCTCGATGACCTCGGCGAGGCTGGCCAGATGGGTTGACTCGAGGCTCAGTTCCACCGCCTGCTCGTAAACCAGACGCTGGTCCGCCACGCCCATGCCGAAGGCCGACAGCACCCCGGCCAGGGGATGCAGGAACACCCGGGGAATGGACAGGGCATCGGCCACCCGGCACACCAGCTGGCCCCCCGCCCCGCCGAAGCAGCACAGGGTGTATTCGGCGGGATCGTGGCCGCGTTCCAGGGTGATGCGCCGGATGGCCTGGGCCATGTTCTCCACCGCCACCGCGAGGAAACCCTCGGCCACTGCCTCGGGACTGCGCGCCATGCCCGCGGCATCGAGCCGCCCGGCCAGTGCCGCGAAACCCGCGTGGACCGCGGCCTCGTCCAGGGGGGCATCGCCTTCGGGGCCGAATACCCGGGGGAAATGCCGCGCCTGGATCCGGCCCAGGAACAGGTTGGCATCCGTCACCGTGAGCGGCCCGTCATTGCGATAGCACGCCGGACCGGGCTGCGCCCCGGCGGAATCCGGTCCCACCAGGAAGCGCCGGCCGTCGAAGTGCAGAATGGAGCCACCCCCGGCCGCCACGGTGTGGATGGCCAGCATGGGCACACGCACCCGGCAGCCGGCCACCTCGGTCTCGAAGCTTCGTTCCAGCTCACCGTCGTAATGGGCCACGTCGGTGGAGGTGCCTCCCATGTCGAAGGTGATGAGCTTGTTCAGGCCCGCCTGAGCCGCGGTCTTCACCGCGCCGGCAATGCCGCCCGCCGGCCCCGACAGCAGGCAGTCCCGGCCGCGGAAGGCTTCCGCCTGCACCAGTCCGCCATGGGATTGCATGAACAGCACCTGCGTCTCGGGCAGGGCGGCGCGTATGCCCGCCACGTATTCCGCCAGAAGCGGCGTCAGGTAGGCATCCACCAGGGTGGTGTCGCCGCGCGCCACCAGCCTGGCAAGGGGGCTCACCTCGTGGGACACCGCGACGTGCCGGAACCCCACCTCCCGGGCGATGCGCGCGGCACGGGCCTCGTGCCGGGGATAACGGTAGCCGTGCACGAACACGATGGCCACCGCCTCGATGCCCGCCGCGCGCGCCTCATCGAGCCGGGCTTTGAGCCCCGCCTCGTCCAGGGGCTCTACTACCCGGCCGTCCGCGCCCAGCCGTTCCTGCACCTCGATCACCCGCTCGAACAGAGGCGCCGGCCGCTCGATGCGCAGCGCGAAAATGTCGGGCCGGTTCTGGTAGCCGATGGTGAGGGCATCGCCGAAGCCCGCCGTGATCACCAGTGCCACGCG
>JBBFMG010000254.1:0-3121 GCA_037478575.1 Burkholderiales bacterium
GAATGGGTCTCCAGGATCTGGCCGTTGGCGTCCTGCATGAGATAGGTGCGGTTGCCGTGCAGCACGCCCGGACGCCCTGCGGCAAGGGGCGCGGCATGGCGGCCCGTTTCCAGACCCAGGCCGCCCGCCTCCACCCCGATCAGGCGCACGTTTTCCTCCGGGATGTAGCGATAAAAGATGCCCATGGCGTTGGAGCCGCCTCCCACGCAGGCGATGACGGCATCGGGCTGCCGGCCGATCAGCTCCTGCATCTGGGCATAAGCCTCGTGGCCGATCACTGACTGGAAATCGCGCACCATCATGGGATAGGGATGGGGGCCGGCCACGGTGCCGATGATGTAGAACGTGCTGTCCACATTGGTCACCCAGTCGCGCATGGCCTCGTTGAGGGCGTCCTTGAGGGTGCGCGAGCCGGACTCCACGGGCACCACGGTGGCCCCCAGCATCTTCATGCGGAACACGTTGGGCGCCTGGCGCTTGACGTCCTCGGCCCCCATGTACACCACGCACTCCATGCCCAGGCGGGCCGCCACGGTGGCCGTGGCCACGCCGTGCTGGCCGGCCCCGGTTTCGGCGATCACCCGCCGCTTGCCCATGCGCCGGGCCAGCAGTGCCTGGCCGATGGTGTTGTTGATCTTGTGGGCGCCGGTGTGGTTGAGATCCTCGCGCTTGAGATAGATGCGCGCTCCGCCCAGATGCTCGCTCCAGCGCCGGGCGTAGTACACGGGACTGGCACGTCCCACGTAGTGCTTGAGGTCGTGGGTGAATTCCGCCTGAAAGTCGGGATCGAAGCGGTAGCGCTCGTAGGCTTCCTTGAGCTCCTGCAGCGCCTCCATCAGGGTCTCGGCGACGAAGATCCCCCCGTAGGGACCAAAATGGCCGCGCTCATCCGGCAGGTCATACATCTGCATTGCGCACTCCTTGCATGAACGCCGCGATCTTCGCCGCGTCCTTGATTCCCTTGGCGGCCTCCACGCCGCTGGAGACGTCCACCGCCCACGGGCGCACGCGCCGGATGGCTTCGCCCACGTTGGCGGCATCGAGTCCGCCCGACAGCACGACGGGCAGGGGCAGCCCGCCGGGGATCAGCGACCAGTCGAAGCTGCGCCCGGTGCCACCCGGCACACCCTCCACGAAGGCATCCAGCAGGAGCCCCCGGCTGTCGGCGAAACGGGCCGCCCATTCTACCAGATCGACCCCCGGCCGGACCCGCACCGCCTTCAGGTAGGGACGCCCGAAGGCGCGGCAGTATTCCGGCGTCTCGTCGCCGTGGAACTGCAAAAGATCCAGCGGCAGCGCCGCCAGCAGCGCGCGCACCGCCTCCGCCGGCGCGTTCACGAACAGCCCGACCGTGGTCACGAAGGGCGGCAGCACCGCGAGGATGGCGCGCGCCCGCTCCAGGTCCACGTGGCGCGGACTGGCTTCATAGAACACCAGACCGATGGCATCGGCCCCGGCCTGGCTTGCCGCGAGGGCATCCTCCGGGCGGGTGATGCCGCAGATCTTCACACGGGTCGGCACATCAGCGCTCCAGGGGTGAAGGTAAAAGCGTCCTCGGGCGCAGGCAGCCCCCATTCCGGGTCGTAGTCGGCACCCGTGAAATACAGGCCATCCGGGGCAAAGGTGGGGGCGGCCAGACGGCGGTCCCGCCCCGCCAGCACTTCGGCCAACCAGCCGGGCGGATGCTTGCCGGCACCCACATAGACCAAACAGCCCACCAGGTTGCGCACCATGTGATGGAGGAAGGCATTGGCAGCGAAGTCGAATACCACCACCTCCCCTTCCCGGCGGATGTCCAGGCGGGTCAGGGTGCGCACCGGTGAGCGGGCCTGGCATTCCGCGGCGCGGAAGGCGCTGAAATCGTGCTCGCCCAGCAGATGTCGCGCCGCCTCGGCCATGGCCGCCACGTCCAGGGGCGCGTGATACCACCCCACCCGGCCGGCGAGCAGGCCCGGCCGTGTTGGCCGGTTGAGCAGCAGGTAGCGGTAGCGCCGTCCCCGGGCGGAAAAGCGGGCATGAAAGCCCGGCCCCACGACACGCGCCCAGCGCACCGCCACGCTGGCGGGCAACAGGGCGTTGACGCCACGCACCCAGGCCGTATCGGGACGCATGGCCTCGGTGTCGAAATGCACCACCTGGGCCACCGCATGCACGCCGGCATCGGTGCGCCCCGCCGCAATGAGCTGCACGGCATGGCCGGCGATGCCGGCCACGGCCCGCGCGAGGACGTCCTGCACGGCGCAGCCCGCGGGCTGGGTCTGCCAGCCGCAGAACCGGCTGCCGTCGTATTCCACGCCCAGGGCGATCCTCACGCCAGCAGCCCCGCCAGCACGAGGGTCGCTGCCGCCAGCGCCACGCCGTCACGCCAGCTGAAGGGCGCCAGTTCGATCACCACCTGGTCGGCTCCGCCTGCCGGCGGCGCCTCCCACAGGCCGGCAAGCCCCGCGCCCCGCAGGCGTGCCACCGGCGGTTCCTGCTCGAGCACCAGGGCCAGGCGCACCACGAAGGCCTGCACCGGCACGCCCAGGCGCGCCAGGGGCATGAGCGCGGCGTACAGGCCGCTCATCAGCCCCGCGCGGCCCAGACGCGCCCACACCCAGGCCAGACTGGCCAGAATCAGGGCCAGGCGCGCGGCCTGGAGCAAGCCTTCCGCCAGCCCTGCCACGCTGGGGCTCCAGGCGAGCGCCTCGATCACGGGTCGGCCTGGCGTGGCGGCGCCATAGACGAGCGCCAGCATCAACAGCAACACGCGGCTGCGCCGCACAAGCTTCAAAAAATGACCGCGCGCGGCAGGCTGGGCCAGTGCTGCGAGCAGCAGGCCCCCTCCGGCCAGGGCAAGACTTGCGCCACTCAAACGGGGCAGGGCGAGCACGAAGGCCATCCAAAGGCCCAGCACGGTAGCGGGATGGAGCATGGCGCCGGAATCGTCGCAGAAAGAGAGGGAAAAACGCCCGGGGCCGCTTGCGCGGCCCCGGCCCGACGGAAGCGTTGGGGAAGTTTACGCCAAACTGGCCAGCAGTTTCCGGGCGTCGGCCTGCTGTTCGGGACCCCCTTCCTGGATGACTTCCTCGAGGATCTCCCGCGTGCCTACATGGAGATGGGCGACAGGGAAGGCGCGCGG
>JBBFMG010000255.1:0-3114 GCA_037478575.1 Burkholderiales bacterium
CTCCTTCGCCGCATAGCAGGCCGTGTCCGCCGCGGACAGCAGCTCGGCCACACTGTGCCCGGGCCCGTCTATGGTCACCAGCCCGACGCTGGCCCCCGTGGTGAAGGTGCGTCCTTCCCACAGGAAGCGGTGGTTCTGCAGCAGGCCAAGCAGCGCCGCGCCGATCTCCCGGGCGCGGGTGCGGCTGGTGTAGGGCAGAAGCAGGCCGAACTCGTCGCCCCCCAGGCGGGCCAGCACATCGTGCAGGCGCACCTGGGCCTGCATCTCCAGGGCCAGGCGCCGCAGGAGTTCATCCCCCGCCGTGTGCCCGCAGGTGTCATTCACCACCTTGAACTGGTCCAGGTCCACGTAGAGCAGGGCGTGATGATCACCGGGCCGGGTGACTTCCAGAAGCGCCTGCAGACGCGCCTCGAATTCGGCGCGGTTGTAGAGGCCGGTGAGGGGATCATGACTCGCGGCCCAGCGCAGCTTGGCCTGGAGGGCATGAGCCTCGGTCACGTCGTGGAACACCAGGACCACGCCCAGGATGTCGCCCTCGCGGTCGCGGATGGGCGCGGCGGAATCCTCGATGTTGAGCTCCCGGCCGTCGCGGGTGATGAGCAGGGTGTGGTTGCCCAGGCCCACCACTTCCCCGGTGGAGAGCACCGTCTCCACCGGATTGACGATGGGTACCCGGCGGACTTCGTCCAGGATGCGGAACACCTGGGTGAGGGGTTTGCCGCGCGCTTCTTCCTGCTGCCAGCCGGTGAGGCGTTCCGCCACCGGGTTCATGAAGGTCACCTGACCCGCCACGTCGGTGGTGATCACGGCATCGCCAATGGAAGTGAGGGTGACCTCGGCGAGCTCCTTCTCCTCCCACAGGCGGGCTTCCAGTTCATCGCGCCGCGCCCGCTCGGCACGCAGGGCCTCCACCATAACGCGAAAATCCTGCGCCAGCATGCCCACCTCGTCCGGCTGATCATCGCCTTCGATGGGCACGTCCAGCTTGCCGCCTGCCACGGCATCGGCCGCGGCAGACAGCCGTGCCAGGCGCCGCGTCACCGCCTGGGTCACACCCCATGCCACGAGTCCCCCCAGCACGATGGCGAGCAGGGTAAAGCCCACGCCCCGCCAGACCAGGCGGGTCACCGCGGCATCCAGGCTGGCGCGGGAAAACGCCACCCGCGCCCAGCCCACGGTGCGCCCTGCCACCTGCACGGGATAAACCGCATCCACCACCCCGCCGTGTTCCAGCACCTGGGCTCCGCCCGCACCGAACAGCCGACGGCTCGCCTCATCGCCCAACACCTGGTCGAACAGGCTGTCGTCACTGCTGGCACGCACGCGTCCCGTCTGGTCGGTGACCAGAGCGAAGGCAAGATGGGGAACCTGGCGCAGGGCATCGGTGAGGGCGTTGAGGGTATCCAGGTCGCGGCTCACCAGCGCCGCGCCGCCGCTGGTGGCGAGATTGCGGGCCAGGGCCGCGGCCTGGGCGCGGAACTGCTCGCCCAGGAGGGATTTTTCCCGCGTGACCGAATCCCAGGCGATGTAGCCCGACAGGCAGGCGTGAACCAGGATCACGCTGGCGAGGATGCGCCCGCGCAGGGAATGCCAAAATCGTCGCATCGGGGCGCCCTACCGCGCGATCACCGGCTTGAGGGCGGCGGGCAGGCCAATCTCGGCGTCATAGCGTTCGAGAAAGGTCCGGAAGGAACGGTAGGTCTCGTCGGACGCACGCTCGAAACGATGCTGGCCGAGCTTGAAGCGGGCTGCATCCACCGTGGGATCATGGGCCATGGCCGCCAGGGTGGCGGCCACTTTTTCCCTGAGTGCCGCCGGCACATCGTCCCGCGCGACAATGGCGTTGTGGGGCGAAGGATCCGTGACGAACAGAACGGTCAGACGCGCCGCCTTCTCCGGCTCGTCCCGCTGGAACGCCCGCAGAAAACGCGCCGACACGCCACAGGCGGCCGCATCCCCGGACACGGCATTGAGCAGGGCCGCCACCTGGGTGCCGGTGTACTGGAAGCGCAGCGTTTTCACGTCCACGCCATGCCGGTGCAAATGCCACAGGGGCAGCAGGGTGGCCGCCACGGCGGTCTCCGAGGGGAAACACAGGGTCGCACCCGGCAGCTCACCCAGGCGGCTGATGCGCCCCTGGCGGGTGACCAGCACGCCGCGAAAATCCTCGTCCGGAAAATTCTTGGCGATCACGTGGTAGCCCGCACGCTGGGCGATCAGCGTCTGCACGGGATTGGGCAGCGCGAAATGGTAACGCCGCGCGGCGAGGCGGGCTTCGAATTCCGGATAATCCTTGGCACCCTCCAGCTGGAACCGCGTGTTCGGGATGTGCTGCTCCAGGTAATCGAGGATGGGCTGGTAGGCGGCCACCAGCTCCTGGGGGTTGAGATGGGGATGGAAGCCAAACACATAGCTTGCCGTCGCACCCGTGCCACCGGGACTCACGGGCACCGGCCGATACTCGGCGGCGTGGCTCGCCGCCAGGGCGAAGAAAAAGACTCCCGCCAAAAACAGTCGCATGGGTCTCCCCTTTTTTCGTTCGTGTGATGCCGCACCCCGCGCGGCCCGGACCTCATGGTCGGCATGGTAGCAAAAGATGTCCAGAGCCGCGAACCGGGGAACACGGTCGCCCTGTGCGCGGCGCAACCGAACTGCCGTCAATCACGGGCGATGTGCCGGGCACAGCGCTCCGGGGCCCGCATCTTCTGGTCGCGTCCCGAACGAAGGAAAGGCATCACGGTCGTGGTTCCGGCCGCGGCTGGTGGCTGCCGGCGGGGAGGCAAAGCCTTGCCCTGCGCATGGCAGCCCTGCTGCGCAATGGCCGCGATTTACCCGGAAAGCCAGATGAGGCTCGCCATGCGTCCGGTGGTGCCGTCGCGGCGGTAGGAGAAGAAGCGCCCGGGATCGGAGAAGGTGCACAAGCCACCACCATACACGGCCTGCACCCCGGCGCGGGCGAGGCGCTGGCGGGCAAGTGCATAGAGATCAGCGCGCCATTTGCCCGGGCCATCGGGGCGAAAGGCCGCCGCCGCGGCGGCATCCGCTGCGAGGAAGGCCGCCCGAACCTCGTCTCCAACCTGGAAGGCATCGGGTCCGATGGCAGGTCCCAGCCAG
>JBBFMG010000256.1:0-3059 GCA_037478575.1 Burkholderiales bacterium
CGGGCAGCCAGCCGCCCAGAAGCCGCGCCAGCACCGCCGCCACCCAGTAATAGAGCGGGCCATGCTCCAGGGTGACTTCGCCGGCGATGGCGGGGACCAGCCAGTCGCCGCTCGTCAGCATGTGATGGACCACCCCGAAGGTGGCGGCATCCCGGGGCTTCCAGGGATCGTGCCCCACCAGGCCCGGGATCAGCCAGGCACAGGCGAGCAAAAGGAGCAGCACCAGCTTGCTGGCTTCCGTCTGCTCGGCCTGCGCCGGGGCGAAAGACGCGACTGCCTTCATTCGCTGCCCGCCGCGGCGGCCACCGCCGGCGGAATGCGCTCGATGAGACGGGGATCGAAGGGCTTGGGCAGGATGTAGTCCCGTCCGAAGGAAAGACCGGCAAGGCCATAGGCCGCCAGGACCTCGGGCGGCACCGGCTCATGGGCGAGGGCGGCGAGGGCCTTCACCGCCGCGATCAGCATGGGCCGGGTGATGCGCCGGGCGCGGGCATCCAGGGCACCGCGGAAAATGAAAGGGAAGCCCAGGACGTTGTTCACCTGGTTGGGATAGTCGGAGCGACCGGTGGCCATCACCAGATCGTCGCGCACCGCATGGGCCTGCTCGGGCCGGATTTCCGGGTCCGGATTCGCGAGGGCGAACACCACCGGCCGCGGCGCCATGGCGCGCACCATCTCGGGCGTCACCAGATTGGGGCCGGACACCCCCACGAACACGTCGGCACCCACCATGGCCTCGGCCAGCGTGCGCCGGTGGGTGTCGCGCGCGAAGGGCTGCTTGTAGGGATTGAGGTCGGTGCGGCCGCTGTGGATCACGCCCTTGCTGTCCACCACCAGGATGTTCTCGGGACGCGCCCCCATGGCAAGGAGCAGATTCAGGGACGCCAGCCCCGCCGCACCCGCCCCGAGACACACGATGCGCGCGCTGTCCAGGGTCTTGCCCTGCACTTCCAGGGCATTGATGAGGCCGGCACAGATGATCACCGCCGTGCCATGTTGGTCGTCGTGGAAGACCGGGATGTCGAGCCGCTCCGACAGGGCCTTCTCGATCTCGAAGCAGTGGGGCGCGGCGATGTCCTCCAGATTGATGCCGCCGAAGGTGGGCGCGATGGCCGCCACCGTTTCGATGAAATGCTCGGGCGAGCGCGCCGCCACCTCGATGTCATAGACGTCGATGTCGGCAAAACGCTTGAACAGCACCGCCTTGCCTTCCATCACCGGTTTGGAGGCAAGGGGCCCCAGGTTGCCCAGGCCCAGGATGGCACTGCCATCGGAAATCACCGCCACCAGATTGCCCTTGTTGGTATAGCGGTAGGCGGCCTTTGGATCGCGCGCGATCTCCCGCACCGGCTCGGCCACCCCGGGACTGTAGGCCAGGGTCAAATCGGCGGCCGTGGCGCAGGGCTTGGTGGGCGTGACCGACAGTTTGCCGGGACGGGGAAACTCGTGGTAGTCGAGCGCGGCTTGCCGTTTGTCGAAGCCGGAATCGGGCTGACTCATGGATGGACTTCCTGTGGCGCAAAGCCGCCATTCTAGCGTGTCCGTCCCTGCTCCGGCTGCCGCCGCCCGGGACCTGGCCCCACTCAGGCGGGAATGTCGGGCGTGAGCAGCATCGTTAGCCGCACGATTTCGTCCTTGAGCCACAGCTTGCGCTTCTTCAGGCGGCGCAGGCGCAGCTCATCCGGGAAGGGTGTGGCGGCCAGCACACTGACCACCGCGTCCAGATCGCGGTGTTCCAGCGTGAGCTCGGCGATGCGCCGGCGGATGGCGTCGGCTTCTTCTTCGGTCATGGATCTCCTCCGTCCCATTATGCGCAATGCCCCGCCCGGGTCAATCCGGCGGCGTACAATCGCAACGCCATGCGCCCCCTGTTCCATCCGCAACTGGTCAACGATCCCTTCGGCGACCCGGCGCTCTACGTGGACTGCCTGTTCGAGGGTCGCGCCCTGCTGTTCGATCTGGGCGATCTGCGCGCCCTGCCGCCCCGCAAGCTGCTGCGCGTAAGCCACGTGTTCGTCTCCCATGCCCACATGGACCACTTCATGGGTTTCGACTGGCTGTTGCGCATCTGTCTCGGTCGCGACCGCGCCATGCACCTGTTCGGTCCCCCCGGCTTCCTGGATCAGGTGGGCCACAAACTCGCCGCCTACACCTGGAATCTGGTGCACAACTACCAGACCGACTTCACCCTCCACGTCACGGAGATCGAGCCCGGCAACGTGGCGCGGCGCGCCCGTTTCCGCTGCCGCAACGCCTTCCGCCGCGAGGACGAAGCGATCCTGCCCGCCACCGATGTTCTGGTGGAGGAACCCCTGTTTCGCGTGCGCTGCACCCTGCTCGACCATCGCACGCCCTGTCTGGCCTTCGCCCTGGAGGAACGGGCCCATGTCAACGTCTGGAAAAACCGCCTCGTGGAAACGGGGCTGGCGCCGGGGCCCTGGCTGCGCACGGCGAAACAGGCCCTTTTGCAGGGCAAGCCCGACGAAACCCCCATCGAGGCCCTCACCCGTGAAGGCACGCTGCGCCCCGTGACCCTGGGCGCCCTGCGCGGGGACGTGCTGCGCGTGGTGCCGGGCCAGAAGATCGCGTATGTCACGGACGCGGTGTATCACGAAGCAAACGCCCGGCGCATCGTCGAGCTGGCGCGGGGCGCGGACCTGCTCTTCATCGAGAGTCCCTTTCTCGACGAGCTGGCGGACCGCGCCCGGGAAAAATGCCACCTCACCGCCCGCCAGGCGGGCCGTCTCGCCCGCGCCGCAGGCGTGGCCCAGGTGGTGTCCTTCCACTATTCCCCCATCTACCGCGGCCAGGAAGAGCGCCTGCGCGGGGAACTGGACGAGGCGTTCCGCACCGGCGCCTGACCGGCGCCCCGGCTCACAGGTTCGATGGTGGCGCAAGACTCACCGCCACGCCGGCGGGCTGGGGCTCGACCTCCACCCGCAACGGGATGAACTGGCGGAGGAGCCACAGTGCGGTTTCCGCGTGCCGGGACAGGTGCCGTGCCTGGAAGCGGGATGTCCCCTGGGCCAGCGCCATGTAAACGGGTAATTGATCGGCGG
>JBBFMG010000257.1:0-3058 GCA_037478575.1 Burkholderiales bacterium
GCCGGTACCTTCACCCACCGAGCGCGGGCGGAAGATGTTCACGCAGCCACCGGCGGCCAGCAGGATCGCCTTGGCCTTGTACACATAGACCTTGTGCTCGCGCACGGAGAAGCCCACCGCGCCGGCGATGCGGTTCTTGTCATTCTTGTCGTTGACCAGCTTGACGATGAACACGCGCTCCTGGATGCGGTCCATGCCCAGGGCCTTCTTGGCGGCCTCGGCCACGATCCACTTGTAGGATTCGCCGTTGATCATGATCTGCCACTTGCCGGAGCGCACGGGCTTGCCACCATCCTTGAGGGCGGGCAGACCCTTGGAGCCGTCGTGGCGCTCGCCATTCTCGTCCACCTTCCAGATCGGCAGGCCCCACTCTTCGAACAGGTGCACCGACTCGTCCACATGGCGGCCCAGGTCATAGGCCAAATCGTCGCGGGTGATGCCCATCAGGTCGTTGGACACCATGCGCGCGTAGTCGGCCGGGTCCTGCTCCGGGCCGATGTAGGTGTTGATCGCGGACAGGCCCTGGGCCACCGCACCGGAACGGTCCAGCGCCGCCTTGTCCACCAGCTTGATCTTGAGGTCAATGCCCAGCTCCGCCTTGGCGGCCTCCGCCCAGCGCACGACTTCATAGGCGGCGCCGCAGCAGGCCATGCCACCACCAATCAGGAGGATGTCCACTTCCTCCTGTACGACTTCGGGATTGCCAAATTCACCAGCCATTGTTCAGTCTCCTTGCTGCGGTTCAGCGTGGCGCGCGGCCCGCTCCCTCCCGCAAGTTGATGTCAAACCATTTACTGCTTGCGAATCAGTTCAGACGGGTTGCCCGCACGGAACCCACCCACCGAAACGAAGAAGCCGGGCTTCGTGATGTCGGCCAGCTTCGGCATCGGCTTGCCGCCGTAGGGATCGATCGAGCCTTCCGGCGTGGTGCGGATGGGGAACTTGAAGCGCTTCAGGGTGCCATTGCGGAACTTGATGGTCCACATGATGGAGTCGGTACCACGCAGGGGCTGCACGGAACCGCCCAGAGGAACGATATCCGCGTAGTGACGCACCTCGATCGCCTGCTGCGGGCAGATCTTCACGCAGGAATAGCACTCCCAGCACTGCTCCGGTTCCTGGTTGAACGCCTTCATCACATGGCCGGTCTCGGAGCCATCCTTGTCGAGTTTCATCAAGTCGTGCGGGCAGATGTACATGCAAGCGGTCTTGTCCTGACCCTTGCACCCATCACATTTGTCGGTGCGGACATAGGTTGGCATTTTGTTCCTCCAGTTGATGCAACACAGTTGAAAAAGGCCGGTTGTTGCGAGTGCCGGCCAGACCCTCGAAACTACTTGGCAGAGTGTCCCTTGAGCTCGACCTTGACGTTTTCCTCGGCGCTCAGGCTGGCGTAGTAGCGCTTGAGGACCTCGGCCACCTCGGGACGGGAGAACTCGACCGGCAGATCCTTGCCCTCGGACAGCATGGCCCGCACCTTGGTCCCGGACAGCAGGATGCGATCGTCCTTGGAATGGGGGCAGGTGCGCATGGAGGCCATGCCGCCACACTTGTTGCACCAGAACGTCCAGTCGATCTTGAGGGGCTGGGTTTCCAGCGAGCCGGGCGGGATCTCGTCGAAGATCTTTTGTGCGTCGAACGGCCCGTAGTAGTCGCCCACGCCGGCATGGTCACGACCGACGATCAGGTGGGAGCACCCGTAGTTCTGACGGAACAGGGCATGCAGCAGCGCCTCGCGCGGACCCGCATAGCGCATGTCCAGCGGATAGCCGGCCTGGATCACGGTATTGGGCACGAAATAGTTGTCGATCAGGACCTTGATCGCTTCCGTGCGCACTTCCGCCGGGATGTCGCCGGGTTTGAGTTTGCCCAGCAGCGAATGGATCAACACGCCGTCCATCGTCTCCACGGCGATCTTCGCCAGATACTCGTGGGAGCGATGCATGGGATTGCGCGTCTGGAAGGCTGCCACCCTTGTCCAGCCCAGGGCCTCGAACTTGGCGCGTGTCTCCGCGGGCGTCAGGAACTGCTCGCCGTAGCGGGCCTTGAAGCCACCGTCCGAGAGCACCTTGACGGGGCCGGCGAGGTTGTATTTGCCCTGGGCCATCACCATCTTGACCCCGGGGTGCTCCAGGTCCGTGGTCTTGTAGACCATCATGCACTCGTGGGCCTTGTCGATGGTGTACTTGTCGGTCACCTTCATGGTGCCCATGATCTCGCCGCTCTCGCCATCGACCAGGGCGACCTCGTCGCCTTCCTTGACGTCCTCGTCGTCCGTCGAAAGCGTGATGGGGATGGGCCAGAACAGGCCATTGGCCATCTTGTACCCATCGCACACACCCTGCCAGTCAGCCTTGGTCATGAATCCATCCAACGGCGTGAAGCCGCCAATGCCCATCATGATGAGGTCGCCGGTTTCCCGGGAGGTCATGCGGATCTTGGGCAGGGACTGGGCGCGGGCGAGTTCGGCCTTGAGAGCTTCCCCGGTCAGCAGGAGGGGCTTGAGATTGCCGCCCCCGTGGGGATTGACCAGCTTGGGCATGTCGTCTCCTCTCCGGATGGTCAAGGTTGGTGTTTTTGGAGGCTCGAAGAATAGCACGGAAAAATCGGGCCTCCCTATCTAACTATTTTATGATCGGATTAGACGGCCTTGAGCCCAGCAGGGGTAATAACTGACTGAAAAGCTAAGGAAAAGTGGGGGCGGGCGGGGCGCGCCCGCGGCGGGCGCGCCGCGGCGGGTCAGGCGTCGTAGAAGGCGGGCATGTCGGTCTGCTCGACCTCGATCACGTCCACCCAGGCCGGCAGGTTCGCGCCACCGGCTGCGGCCAGCTTCTTGACATCCTCGCGCACCATCTTCCAGCGGTTGAACAGGCAGTCGGCGATCTTGCTCATGCCCATGTCGTGGTAGGAGTTGTGCAGGTCACCCAAGGTGCGGGCGAAGGACTCGAGCTGTTCCAGCTGGTTGTGGGGATACCCCTGACGATTCGGATCCGTGTATTTCACCAGCTCCCGCCGCACCGCATACAGGAACGCCCGTTGTCCGTCGGTGAGGTCGCTC
>JBBFMG010000258.1:0-3019 GCA_037478575.1 Burkholderiales bacterium
CTCGTCCATCAGCCGCGTGCCGAGGTCGCGGGCCGAGAGGTAAAGGCCGGTGGCGAGCAGCAGGCTGATCAGCGCGCCAAACCAGGCGAAGGCAAACGCGACCCGCAGCCGCAGGCTACGGGGCAGGGGCCGCATCGCCTTCCGCCAGCTGATACCCCATTCCGCGCACGGTGTGGAGCAGTGGCGCCTCGCCCGGGGCATCGATGGCGCGGCGCAACAGATGCATGTGGGCGCGCAGGGCGTCGCTGTCGGGCGGCGTGTCGCCCCACACCGCATGTTCCAGCTCGCTGCGGCTTACGACCCGCGGCGAATTGCGCATGAGGACTTCGAGCAGGCGCAGGGGAATGGGCGGCAGATGGACGAGCCGTTCGCCGCGGGTGATCCTGAGGGTGTCGGTTTCGAAGCAGAGGTCGCCCACGCGCAGCCGTGTCTGCAGCCCCTGGCTCTGGGCCCGGCGCGCCAGTGCCTTCAGGCGCGCCTCCACCTCGCGCAGCGCGAAGGGCTTGACCACGTAATCATCGGCGCCGGATTCCAGGCCCACGATCTTGTCGTCCAGGGCATCGCGCGCGGTGACGATGAGCACCGGCGTGGTCTTGTGGGCCTCGTCACGCAGCTTGCGGCACAGCGTGATGCCATCCATGCCGGGCAGCATCAGATCCAGCACGATGGCATCGTAGTCGTTGACCGTGGCCAAGTGCAGGCCGGTTACACCGTCACCGGCGACGTCCGCGGCATGGCCTCGGTCCGTGAGGTATTCCACCAGGTTGGCGGCAAGATCCGGGTTGTCTTCGATGATGAGGATGCGCATGAGCCGTCATTCTAACGCCGCCAAAAAACAAAGGCAGCCGGCGGCTGCCCTTGCGCATCCCCGGCCCGACGACCTTACTGGGCGATGCCCTGGGTCTCGCTCAGCACTTCGTGCTGCCGGCGGTGTTCCGCCATGCCCCTGATCAGGGCGGTGAGCACGGTGATCGCCCCCAGCAGCAGGGCCAGGGCCAGCACGCCGTCACCCGCCATCTTGAGGGTCTTGAGCGTGGTTTCGGGCAGGGGCTCGATCAGTCCGAGCTTGGACAGATAGCCTGGAATGTAGAACAGGCGGCTGAACAGGACGGTGAGCATGATCACCGCCATGGTGAGCTTGACCTGGTAATCCTTCACATAGGTGGTGCCGATGGCGCCCAGCTGGATGCCGAACAGGGAACCCAGCAGGATCAGCATGGCCAGGCGCAGGTCCACCATGCCCTCCAGCCCGTAGAAAATGGTGCCGCCCAGCCCCATGACGAAGGCGATGACCAGCTCAGTGGCCGAGGCCATGAGCGCCGGCACCCCGAAGATGTAGATCATGGCAGGCACGCCGATGAAGCCGCCAACGGCGATGGTGGAGGCCAGCATGCCGGTGGCGAAACCCATGGGGGCGACGAACAGGAAGGAAATCTTCGCCCTGGCGCCCGGGAAGTAGATCATGGTGCCCGGAATGTGCACCGACTGCACCCACCTGGCGAGACGGGTGATGCGATGTTCCTCGCCATGGGGATGGCTTTTGAGCTTGCGGTAGTCGCGATAGACGAAACCGCCCACGATGGCCAGCACCACCACGAAGATGGCGGACACGTAGAGATCGGTTCCCACTGCGCCGAAGCGGTCCTTGATGCCGGTCATCACCTGCTTGCCGTAGAGCATGCCCAGCTCAGCGAACACGCCCATCACCAGGCCCAGCTTCACGTCCACCTGGCCGTATTTGTGCCGCTTGATGGCACCCACCAGCGCCTTGGGAAACTTGTGGCAGATGTTGGAGGCGACCGCGACGATGCCGGGCGCACCCAGGGTCATCATGGCCGGCGTCAGGACGAAGGCGCCGCCGGAGCCGATGAAGCCGGACACCATGCCGCCCACGAAACCGATGAGGATGAGCAGCAGCGCGCCCGTGAGATCGAGGTCGATGAACTGGATCAATTCCATTTGGCTATCCTTTTCTCATTTCTTCTTGGCGGCCTTGAGCCCCAGGGAATCCCAGAACATGGCGGTGAACGCCCCATGGACGTAGGACATGACGAAGGCCACCACGATGGGGACCAGCACGTTCATCCAGTTGCCTTCCTTGAGGGTGCCGCCCTTGGCGGCACAGGCCTCGGGGGTGGGTTTGTGGTAATAGATTGCCCTACCGTTTTCCACCACCAGGCAGGACTCAGTGGTGGTGTGGGCCAGGCGCACGATGTCGTCCTGGAAATGGAACAGCCCCCAGTAGAGCAGGGCCACGAGCGCACCCCAGAACAGGGTCTTGCTCCAGTGCGTATTGGCTTCCGCCATGATTTGCTCCCGAAAACGAACGTCAAGAAAACGTTAAATTCTAGCGTTTTCGGGCGCTTGGACCAAGAACGTCAGTCCAGTCGCGGGCGTCCGTCCGGCAGCCGCTCCTGGCATTCGGGAAAGATGCGCGCGCTGCAGCGCGCGCAGATGTCGGCGTCCAGGCGGGGATAGATGGTCTCGATGGGCCGGCTCTTGGCGGGGAAGATGTTTTCCCTGCCGATCTCCTCGGCATAGCTGCCCCGCCGCAGCATCTCGCAGGCGCCTTCCTTGACCCGGTAGAGGTAGAGTCCGCCGCCCATGCGCCGGCGGCGCTTGGCTTCCTGCGCCAGCATTTCCGCACCCGCGATGTCCACGAAGTTGATGCCGGTGGCCACGATCAGCACGTGCCGCGCCTGGGGGTTCTCCGCGTCCACCTCATGCAGGCGCGACTGCACGTGATCCACCGCCCCGAAGAAGATGGAGCCGTTGATGCGCAGCATCTTGACCTGGGGACATTCGGGACGGCCGGCGGCGTCGATGTAGTGGTAGCTGCCGGGCTCCGGATCCGGCACCACCGCCTGCACCTGGGGACGCGAGGTGCGGTAGAGGTAGAACATGAGGGACAACAACACCCCGAAGAAGATGCCCTTCTCCAGGTTGATGAGGGTACCGATCAGGGTCACCCAGAGAATCAGGGATTCGCTGCGGCTCACCTTCGGGATGGTGGCGATGT
>JBBFMG010000259.1:0-3018 GCA_037478575.1 Burkholderiales bacterium
CCGCAGCCAGATCGGCCGCCGGCGGCGGGATCGCCCACAGGGCGCGCGCCAGCGGGGTGGTCGGCGCCGGACCGCGCAGTTCTTCCCAGTGCCGCGCACACAGGTCCACCAGCGCCTGCTGCAGCCGGTGCCGGCGCGGTTCCGGCAAGCGCCCGGTCAGGCGTTTGGCCTCCTCCGCAATGGTGGCCAGACTGGTCATGCCCCCGTCTCAGTCCGACGCGCCCCGAATGCCGGCCCGGGTCAGGAACTCGCGTACCGTCTTGATGTGATCGCGGGTCAACACGCTGCTGTGATGGGGATGGTGCAGGAAACCTTCGGCACCGTTGAGCACCACCTTGAAGCGCGCACCGTGGGCGGGTTCCACCTTGGCCCCGAGGTGATGCAGCAGGGATTCCACCTCGCGCCAGTGGATGTTGCCGCTCACGGGATCATGAAACAGGGCCTTGAGCAGCTGGTCGTGTTTGTGACTCATGTTGGCCTCTCCTGTGGTCGCAGATCATTGAACGTGGCGGCATGGCTGACACCCTCTCCTTTCCGGCCTTGCCCATTGCCTGCGGCCGTGCTGTGGCCCGGCGGCTGTTTCCCACTTGGCGGACGGGGTGAGGCGTGGCAGGCATTTCCGCAATGCTCGATTTTTCACTATAGCCCAGCCAGCCCGCAGGCCGTTGGTTTCGGCGCAGGGGCTGCCTATACTGAAGCCACCGGATAGCCATTCCCATGACTGACACGCCAAACAAATCCAGCTTCGTGGTGAAGCCCTTTAGCTTCGCCGACATGCATCTCGCAGTGGGCGACCGTGTCCTGCTGGAAACTCGCACACCCGTCGCCGGCCGACACTACGGCACGCTGGTAGGCTATGCACCCGGCGAAAGCGTGCTGGTGCGCACACCCCTCGAGGGTGGCCTGCCCGTGCCCTACGCCGACGGCCAGGCCCTCACCGCACGCGCCTTCACCGGGGTGGGCGTGTTCGCCTTCGAGACCGCGATCCAGCGCATCTGCACCTCGCCCTTCCACTACCTGCATCTGGTCTTTCCCGATCGTGTACGGGGCGCGCGCATCCGCGCCACGGAGCGGGTGCGTGTGACCCTGCCCACGGAGATCACGCTGGGCACGCAGAGGCTGCCGGCGGTGATCACCGACCTGGGCGTGGGGGGTGTCATGCTGGAGTGCGCCAGGCGCCTGGAACCCGGCACGTCCCTGCTGGTGCGCGTGGCCTTCTCCCTGGAGCCGTTGCAGATCCAGGCCGCCTTCGACGCGCGCGCCCGCGTGCAGCGGGTGGTGGAACGTCCCCACCCCGGGCAGGCGCTGCCCCTCGCGGACTACGGCCTTGCCTTCGAACGCCTCACCCTGGGCCAAAAAGTGATGCTGCAGAATTTCGTGTATCACCACCTGCTGCAGGATCACCGGCTGCGGGTGTGAGAGGGGATGCTGGGAGGAGTGGGCCCGCTGGGACTCGAACCCAGGACCAAAGGATTATGAGTCCTCTGCTCTGACCGACTGAGCTACAGGCCCGCATAACGGAACTGGCCGGGCAACCCGGCCAGTGCAGGAGCCCGCCATTCTATGCGTTGCGGGGCGGCATGCGCAACGCGCTCAGCCCGCGTCGCGGATGTCGAGCAGCTCGCGCAGCTGGTTGAGTGTGGCCTCATCCTTGATCACCGAGGCCAGCCAGGTTTCCAGGGGCATCTCCGCCCAGCGCGCGGCGCGCTCCGCCAGCAGGGCCACCGGGCTGTGGGGTTCGTGGGCGCGAAAGTAACGGGCCACGGCGCGCAGGGCCGCCACGGCCTCGTCGCGGCTGGCAGGTTCCGTGCCCGTGCGGGCGGATGGGACGACGGGAACATCATTCACGTGCGCCGACAGGCTCGTTTCCCCGTTCCGGAGGGAGACGGCAGGCGCGGCAGCTTTCGTCGCACCGTCTCCCAGTTGCATGAGCAGCCGCTCCACCACCGCGGCACAGTCCTGCACCGCTGCGCGCAGCCCCTTGAGCGACGGCCCCTGGGCGCCGAAGCGTTCGTCCACGTGGTCCTCCAGCACGGAGAGGGCTGCGCCCACCTCGGCGATTTCCCCGCGCAGCCTGCGATAGAACTCCAGACCGGACAGGCGCGCCGCGCGGTCGAAGGCCTCCCCGGAAAGCTTGCCGGCGTCGATGGCCCGCTGGCGTGCCTCCGGGTCCTTAAGCCCCAGGTTCTCCACCTGGCGCGATTCGTCCCAGTGCAGCCAGCCGTAGCCACCCGCTTCAGGCCGCGTGAGGGGTAGCGTGCGCACCACCTGGGCGAGCTGGTGGTTGAGCCATTCCAGCTTGCCGCTGCGTTCGTCCAGATCGTCCGGATCAAAAGCGGGATAGGCAAACTCCCAGAAATCCGTGATGAGGCCATCCATGAGCCGCAGGCCCAGTGTGAGCCCCGGGAAACCGTTGAGACGGGCCTGTGCCTCCGCATACCAGGCCGCCACCTGCAAATCCTTGCTGCGCTCCCGGAGCAGGCGTTCACACAGCGACGCCACACGCGGCCAGTCCGCGACCTTGAGCGGCGCCTGCCATTCGCCACGGTCGAGACTGGCATCGTCCTCCCGGCGCGCCTCCCGAATCTCGTCCAGCTCCGGCGCGAAGCTTAGATCCTCCCCGGCAATGTGCTCGCCGGGAATGGGGGCGAGCAGGGCTTCGAGCAAATCAGCATCCATGTTCCCGTCCTCGTCGCAATCCGTATCCTCAGCGCGGGCAGCCCGCGGCGGATAACACCGTCGCGTTTCCCGTGGGTTTCACTGGACCATCGGCTGGTGGTGTTCGGGCACGCACGGCGTCATCCCTCGTGTCTTTCCAGCCCGCCCAGACTGGAAACCAGCACGGCGCCACAACTGGTACGATGACCTTCCAACGCCACGGGCACGCCGTCGATGAGCCAGCCGGGATCGCCTTCCACGATCACGCAGTTGCCATGCCCCGGGCGTGGGCAGGTGCAGCGGTCCCCCATGCGCGCCACAGGCCGGCCCATGACGTCCAGCGCACTGCTGGCGCTCACC
>JBBFMG010000260.1:0-3018 GCA_037478575.1 Burkholderiales bacterium
GAATGAGTTCTTTGAGGGTGTCATCGGGCAAAATGCGCTGTCCGGCGGCGGTGGCCGAAGAACGGGCGCAGGCCATCCGCGCGGCGATCCTCGCCCAACCCCTGCGCGTGGCAGGCCAGACCATCGTGGTCGATCTCGGCATCGGGCTGGCGGAAGGGGACCGTCACCTCTCCCGCCCTGTCTTCTCCCGGCTGCTGCAAGCGGCTGGCCGGGCCGCTGACGCCGGGATCCCCCGCGGTGCCCGTTCCTGAGTCCAACGCGAGCGTCTAGTTGTATGGCCCTTCTGGCGTGAACGATCGTTCGATATACTGGGGTGGATTCCCGCCTCAGGAACGATGCCGTGCACGCACCCGCCTCTGCCCACGAAGCCGCCCCTTTCCAGCCTGAAACCGCCAGCGCCATGGAAGGGTTCATTGCCCGCCTGACCCGCAAATACCGGGGGCGTATCACCGGCCGCCTGTCCCTGCCGGCGCGCCCGGCACGCCTCGCCGATTTCCCGCCGGAACTGGAACCGCGCCTGGCCGCCGCCCTGGTGGCGCGGGGCATCCGGCAGCTTTACAGCCACCAGCGCGAAGCCTGGGATCACGTGGCCGCCGGGTGGCACACGGTGGTGGTCACGCCCACGGCCTCCGGCAAGACCCTCTGCTACAACCTGCCGGTGCTCGACGCGGCGCTCAGGAGCGGCGCCAAGGCGCTCTATCTGTTTCCGACCAAAGCGCTGGCCCAGGATCAGGTGGCGGAACTCCTGGAGCTCAACGAGGCGGGCGGGCTGGGCGTGCGCGCCTACACCTTCGACGGCGACACGCCGGGGGATGCCCGAAAGGCCGTGCGCACCCGGGGCGACATCGTGGTCACCAATCCCGACATGCTGCACCAGGGCATCCTGCCCCACCACACCAAATGGGCCCAGTTCTTCGAGAGCCTGCGGTATGTGGTGATCGACGAGATGCACATCTACCGGGGCGTGTTCGGCTCCCATGTGGCCAACGTGATCCGGCGGCTGCTGCGTATCTGCCGCTTCTATGGCGTGGAGCCGGTGTTCATCCTGGCCTCGGCCACGCTGGCCAATCCCCGGGAGCTGGCCGAGACCCTGATCGGCGCGCCGGTGGCGGCGGTGACGGAAAGCGGCGCGCCCCAGGGAGAGAAACACATCCTGTTGTGGAACCCGCCGGTGATCAACCCGGATCTGGGCATTCGCGCCTCCAGCCGCTCCCAGAGCACGCGCATCGCCCGGCTGGCGGTGAAGGCTGGCTTCAAGACCATCGTCTTCGCCAACACCCGGCTCATGGTGGAGGTGCTCACCAAGTACCTGAAGGACGTGTTCGACCGCGATCCGCGCAAGCCCGCCCGCGTCACCGCCTACCGCGGCGGCTACCTGCCCACGGAGCGGCGCGCGGCGGAAAAGGAGCTGCGTGCCGGCCGGATCGACTGCGTGATCGCCACCTCCGCGCTGGAGCTGGGGGTGGACATCGGCGCCCTGGATGTGTGCGTGCTAAACGGCTATCCCGGCACCATCGCCGCCACCTGGCAGCGCCTCGGGCGTGCCGGCCGGCGCCAGCGAGCCGCCCTCGGCGTGCTGGTGGCGGGCAGCGATCCCCTCGACCAGTACGTGGTGCGCCATCCGGAGTTTTTCTTCGGCCAGTCGCCGGAACATGCGCGCATCGATCCGGACCAGTTGCTCATCCTGATGGACCACGTGCGCTGCGCCGCCTTCGAGCTGCCCTTCGTCATGGGCGAGCGTTTCGGCCGGGAAAGGCTGGAAGACCTGCTTGCCTATCTGGAGGAACAGGGCGTGCTGCACAAAGAGGGCGGCCAGTGGCACTGGATGGCCGACAGCTATCCGGCCAACAGCGTGTCCCTGCGCAGCGTGGCGGAGGGCAACTTCGTGGTGATCGACACCACGGAGGGCAGACAGGACGTGATCGCGGAGGTGGATTATTCCTCGGCGGCCCTCACCCTCTACGAAGGGGCCATCTACATGGTGCAGGCGGTGCCCTACCAGGTGGAGCGGCTGGACTGGGAAGGCCGCAAGGCCTTCGTCACCCGTACCCGGGCCGACTACTACACGGATGCCATCGACTACACCAGGCTCAAAGTGCTGGACGCTTTCGAACAGGCGGACGCCGCCACCCGGGGCGAAGTGCATCTGGTGCGGCGTGTGGCCGGCTACAAGAAGATCCGCTACTACACCCATGAGAACGTGGGCTACGGCAACGTGAACCTGCCGGATCAGGAAATGCACACCACGGCGGTGTGGTGGACACTGGAACCGGCGCGGTTGGCGGCGGCCTTCCCCAGCCGCTGGCAGGCCCTGGACGGCTTCCTCGGCGCCGCCTACGCCATGCACCACGTGGCGGCGCTGCTCACCATGGCCGAGCCGCGGGACCTGGGGCGGGCCGTGGGCGATGCCGGCAGCACCTGGTTCGCCACGGTCGGCCCCGACGGCCGCGGCGCTCCCAAGGCGTTCGACGGCGGGGATGTGGATCTCGACCGCATGGCGCGCGAATTCCGCCCCACGGTGTTCCTCTACGACAACTACCCGGGTGGAATTGGCCTATCCACACCGCTGTTTGACCTGCGGCGGGAAGTGGTGACGCGCGCCCACGCGCTGGTGGGCGCCTGCGAGTGCGCCCACGGCTGCCCGGCCTGCATCGGGCCGATTCTCGCCTCGGACGAGCAGCGTGGATTCTCACCCAAGCGCGCGGCGCTGCAGGTGCTCGAACTGTTCGGTGCAGACAGCCACCATGAGCCTGCGTGATCGCCTGGAAAAACTTCAGGCCCAGCGGGGTCTGCAGCCTGCGGCCCCGGTCGCGCCGCCCCAGCCGGGTGTGGCCGAGCGCCTGGCGCGCCTCACCCGCACCCATGCACGCCCCACCGAACGGGAGGTGGCGCAGGCCCTCGGCGGCGAAGTCGTCAGCGACGGCCTGATCCTGATCGAGCGGGTCTTTCCGCTTACCTTCGTCCACGGCAACGCGACCCTGGAAGAAGTGCTGCAGGCCCCGCTGCACCTGCTCGACG
>JBBFMG010000261.1:0-3014 GCA_037478575.1 Burkholderiales bacterium
CGCGCGCCAGGTTCGCGGCGCGCGCCGATGAGAAGCAGCGCATAGCCCAGGCCACCAGCGGCGCCCGCCCCGGGCTCGCGTGACAAGGCCCGCCCCGCCCAGGCATCGCACAGGGCGGCGAAACGGGCAAGCCGCTCATCGATGACGGCAATCGCGTCGAAGGGCACGCCCTTTTGCGGACCGAAAGTCGCCGTGGCTCCCTCCGGCCCGGTCAGGGGGTTGTCCACATCCGTCAGGGCCGTAAGCTCGCAGCCCGCCAGCCGCGCATCGAGACCGGTGAAGTCCACGCGGGCGAGCCGCGCAAGCCCCGCCGGTGTCGGCTCCAGCGCCATCCCGGCGGCATCCAGCAGACGCACGCCGAGGGCGACGAGCAGCCCGGCACCGCCATCGTTGGTGCTGGTGCCCCCAAGGCCGATGAGAAAACGCTTAAGTCCCGCATCCAGCGCGTGGCGGATCAGCTCGCCGATGCCGCGGCTGGAACGCCGGGTGACGTCGCTTCCTTTGGCCAGTGTGAGACCCACGATCTGCGCCGATTCGATCACGGCGACGGGCGCGTCGTGATCCTTCAGCACGCCCCATGCGGCCTGCACCGGCTGGCCGTCGGCGCCCGTGACCCACGTGTGGCGACGTTCGCCGCCGCCGGCATGGAGCAGGGCATCCAGGGTGCCCTCGCCGCCGTCGGCCAGCGGGAACAGACGCACCTTGGCGTCCGGAAAGACACGCCCCACACCGGCGGCCATGGCCTGTGCCGCCTCGAAGGCGGTCAGGGAACCCTTGAAGGAATCCGGGGCGATGACGATCTTCACGTCACCACATTGCGCGGCTCACCCGCCACGAAGGCCTCGATGTTGTCCACCAGCTGGTCGGCCAGGGTCTGCATCGCCTCCCGGCTGGACCAGGCCACGTGGGGTGTGAGGATGAAATTGGGCAGGTCCAGTTGGAGCAGGGGGTTGCCCGCAACGGGCGGTTCCACCGACAGCACGTCGAACCCTGCGCCGGCGATGGCGCCGCTCTTCAAGGCATCCACCAGGGCTGCCTCGTCCACCAGCCCGCCGCGCGCGGTGTTGATGAGAATCGCACCGGGTTTCATCATGAGGAACTCGCGCGCGCCGATCAGGTGGCGTGTCTCGGGGGTGAGGGGCGTGTGCAGCGAGATCACGTCCGCCTCCCGCAGCACCGTCTCGAACGGCGTGTAGCCTTCGCGCACCTGGGCGGCGCCCTTGTGTTCGGCGATCAGCACCCGCATGCCGAAGGCCTCGGCCAGCCGGTGCATACCCCGCCCCAGGGAGCCATAGCCGATCAACCCCAGCGTGCTGCCATGCAGGTCGTGGATGGGACGCGTGAACAGGCAGAACTGTTCCGCCGTCTCCCACAGTCCCGCGCGCAGATCCTGGCGCCAGCCCAGCAGACTGCGCCGCAGCGCCAGCATCATCATGAAGGCGTGCTCCGGCACGGTGTGCACCGCATAGCCGCGGATATTGGAAACGACGATGCCGTGGGCACGGCAATAGGCCAGATCCACGTTGTCGGTACCGGTGGCCGCCACCGCGATCAGCTTCACCGCCGGTGCCTGGGCGAGCACCTCGCCCGGCAGCTTCACCTTGTTGGTGATGACGATGCTGGCGTCCCGGATACGGGCCACCACTTCCCCCGGGCGGGTCTGGTCGTAGTCCACCCACTCATGGGGAAAGGCCGGGCGCCGGATGTCGGCGATGATGCTGTTGCGGTCGAGGAAAACGATTTTCTGTGCCATGCTGGGCTTCCCTGTGTGCTTAAGCAGAGCGTGCGCTGCGCAGACCGGGCAGGCCCGCCTGCACGACTTCTGCGCCCTGCCTCAGCGTTCCATGCCGGAGGCACGCTCGACGATCTTCATCACGGCCGCCGAATCGAGCTCCGCGCCGCCGGTGCCCATCAGGGCGTTGAGGTGCTGCATCACCAGGGCCGCGCCCGGCAGCGACAGGCCCAGCTCCCGGGCCGTCTGCATGACGATGTTCATGTCCTTCTGGTGCAGACGGGTCTTGAAGCCTGGCTTGTAGTCATTGTCCAGCATGCGCTTGCCGTGCACCTCCAGGATGCGGCTGCCGGCGAAGCCGCCCATGAGCGCCTCGCGCACCTTGGCCGGATCCACCCCGTTTTTGCGGGCAAACAGCAGGGCCTCGGCCACTGCCTCGATGGTCACCGCCACCACGATCTGGTTGCAGGCCTTGGCCACCTGGCCGGCACCATGGTCGCCTACGTGCACGACGTTCTTGCCCATGGCCTCGAACACCGGCTTCACCCGTTGGAACACCTCGGGCTTGCCACCCACCATGATGGACAGCGTGCCCTGGATAGCACCGATCTCACCACCCGACACGGGCGCATCCAGCATGTCGATCTGCTGCTGGGCGAGTTCGGCGGCGAAGCGGCGGGTGGCGGTGGGCGAAATGGTGCTCATGTCCACCACCACGGAGCCGGGCCTGGCCCCGTGGATGACGCCGTTGTCGCCGAAAATCACCTGCTCCACGTCCGGCGTGTCCGACACCATGATGATGATGATCTCGGCGCGCGAGGCTGCGTCGGCAGACGACGGACAGGGCACACAGCCGGCGCGCGCGGGTTCCTCCATGGATTCCGGCCGGCGCCCGTGCACATACACGATATGCCCGGCTTTTTTTAAATTGATGGCCATGGGCTTGCCCATGATGCCCATGCCGATGAAGGCAATGTTCATACGGTCCTCCTTGGGTTACGGGTTGGGTCAGCAAGCAGCGGTGCCAGACCGATCACCGCCTCGCACCATTGCGCCACCGCCAGCAGACGGCTGTCCCGGAGATAGGGGCCCACCAGCTGGGCACCCAGAGGCAGGCCGCTCGGGCCAAAGCCGCTGGGCAGGCTGATCGCGGGCAGACCCGTGAGCGTCCACAGGGTGCAGAACACGGGATCTCCCGTGTGCTCCAGCGTCGCCGGTGCCTCGCCGGTGGCGGCCGGCGTGAGCAAGGCATCGAAACGCTCGAACAGGGCACGCAGCTCCC
>JBBFMG010000262.1:0-3014 GCA_037478575.1 Burkholderiales bacterium
GGGCCTGCGCCGGGTCGTGATGGTGGCGGATGGCTTGGCTAACCGGCTGTGGCAATTTCCAGTTGCGGGCCAGGAGATAGCCCACCACGGCGTGGCTGGTGTTGTGGGCGGCGTCTTCCTGCTCCAGATCCGGCCAGGTCCGGGCAATATCCCGGCAGTAGCCGGGAAAACGCTGCATGAGGATGGGCACGCCGCAATCGTGGAACAAGCCCGCCATGTGGGCATGTTCCGGGGCTATCCGCAGCACGTCCCGCTGGCGGCGGGCGATCAGACTGCACAGCACCGCGATGTCGTTGGCACGGTCCCAGAAGGCGTCCAGCTGTGCCCCAGGGTCGCCGATGGCATCACGCAGCGCGGCACTCTTGATGACGGTCAGCGCCGGTTTCAGTCCCATCAGGGACAGGGCCTCATCGAGGCTGTCCACCTCCCGCCGCAGGCCTAACACCGGCGAGTGCACCACCTTGAAGAGACGGGCGGTGAGCCCGGCATCCCTGCCCACCAGGGCAGCGATGGCCCGCAGGCTCACATCGTCGCGTTGCGCCAGGACGTCGATTTCCTGGAGGATGCGCGGCTGGGGCGGCAGATTGACGCCCCGGGCGAGCAGGGTTTCGATTTCCTGGTCGGCAGAGGGGGAAGGAGGCTGAACCATTGCACGATGCTGGAATGTTGCACAGGCGCAGACAGTATCGGCCTTCCTCCGACTTCCTTTAGCCCCGGGCAGCCCCGACTGGAGGGATAAACGCGCCGCGATGAGCGGCGCGGGCTCGTGAACGGAATGCGGCCCGGTTTTCCGGGCGACGGGTCTTACTTGGTCTCGGCCGGGGCGGGATATTCGATCTTGGCCTTGGCGCGCAGCTCGGCCGCCATCTGCTGCAGTTGCTGCTGCTGCAGGCGCTGGACCAGCTGGGGCTTGATCTCCTCCAGCTTGGGCGCGTCCTTCACGTCTTCCAGCTTGATGACGTGCCAGCCGAACTGGCTTTGCACCGGCGTTTTGGTGTATTCGCCCTTCTTGAGGGACACCAGGACGTCGGCAAAGGGCTTCACGTAGGCATTGGGCACGTTCCATCCCAGATCGCCGCCGTTCTGGGCGGACGAGTCCTTGGATTTCTGCTGGGCCAGCTTCTCGAATTTCGCGCCCTTGGCCAGCTGGGCGATGACGGCCTCGGCCTCTTTCTTGTCCGCCACAAGAATGTGGCGCGCGTGATACTGCTTGTCGCCGATCTGGGCCCGGATCTTGTCGTACTCGGCCTTGATCATGTCATCGGTGATGGGATGCTTTTTGACGTAGTCCTGCACATAGGCATTGAGCAGGATGTTCTGGCGCGCCAGATCCATCTGCATCTGCACATCCGGCCGCTTGTCGATGCCTTCCTTGACCGCGGCCTGGCGCACCACCTCACGGCTGATGAGTTCCTCCAGCACGGCCTTGCGCACTTCGGGCGTATCCGGCATGCCCTGGGCGGCACGCTGCTGCATGAAGGTATCGATCACGGCCTGCTTGATGGGCGTGCCATTGACGGTGGCGGCGACGGCCTCGTTGCCGGTCTTGGCGGCGGGCTGGGCATTGCACGCGCCCAGGGTGAGCATGCTGCCGAACAGAGCGAACAACACGCGGGAAGTCATGGCTTTCATGAAAGGTCCTCTTTGGGGTTGGTCAGAAGAATTCGTCCGGGGTGGCGGCGGTGATGCTGAGGGCGTGGATCTCGGTGCGCATCAATTCGCCCAGGGTGTCATAGACGAGACGGTGGCGCGCCAGGGTGGGCAGCCCGGCAAAACGTTCGGACACGATGGTGACGCGATAGTGCCCACCCTCGCGGGCGCCGGCGTGGCCGGCATGCAGGGCACTGTCGTCGCCGATCTCCAGATGCTGGGGCGCGAGTGCCGCGAGGCGCTCCCGGATGCGTTCCAGCGTGCTCATGCGGGAAAGACCTTGCGCAACGGTTTCACGGTGACCCGCGCATACACGCCCGCGCTGACATAGGGATCGGCTTCGGCCCAGGCGCGCGCGTCTTCCAGCGACGGGAATTCGGCCACGATCAGACTGCCGGAAAAGCCGGCCGGTCCCGGATCCGGGCTGTCGATGGCAGGGCAGGGGCCCGCCAGGAGCAGGCGGCCCTCGTTCTGCAGCGCCTGCAGCCGCGCGAGGTGCGCCGGACGTGCCGCCTGCCGGCGGGACAGACTGTCCGGCACGTCCTCGCCCCAGATCACGTAAAGCATCAGGAACGCTCTCCTTCCTCCACGTATTTCGCCAGCATCAGCGCCTGCAGCAGCACGAACACCAGCATGATGCCGAGGAAGCCGAACAGCTTGAAGTTCACCCACGCCGCTTCCGAAAAACGGTAGGCGACGAACAGATTGAGCCCACCCATCAGGGCGAAGAAACCGGCCCAGCTGAGATTGAGCCGCCGCCACACGGACTCGGGCAACTTGATCTGCTGGCGCATCATGGCTGCGATCAGGTTGCGTCCGAACAGGAGATCGGCGCCCAGCAACACCACCGCGAACAGCCAGTAGAGCACGGTGGGTTTCCACTTGATGAACAGCGGATCATGGAGGAACAGGGTGGCTCCGCCAAACACGGTGATCAGGACCAGGCTCACCCAGAGCATGGCGTCCACGTGGCGGCGGCGCCACCACACCCAGCCGATCTGGGCGAAGGTGGCGGCGATGGCCACTGCCGTGGCGGTAAAGATCCCGTAGATCTTGTAGGCCACGAAGAACAGCAGGATGGGAAACAGGTCGAAAAAGAATTTCACGGATGATTGCGGCGTTGGACACACCCGCGCATGCTGGGTTCCTGCACAGGGGGGTCCAGCACAGGGGTTCACGCGCAGGCCGGTTTCGTGGGCGCAAAAAGTGTAGCACGGACGCCCAAGACAGCATACCTGCATTTTTGTTATGATCCTCCGACATTTTTGCGCAGACTTCATGCTTCACGTCGATCTCCACACCCATTCCCGCATTTCCGACGGGCTGCTCGCGCCCCGCGAGCTGGTGCGCCACGCTGCCGCCCA
>JBBFMG010000263.1:0-3013 GCA_037478575.1 Burkholderiales bacterium
CCAGTGGTGGCTGCAACCCAAGGGACCGGAGAGCGTGTTCCCCTTCTATCCCCTCGATGCACCGCACCTGAGCTACACGCTGCCGGAGTTCAGCCTGGACATGCCGTTCTCGCCCACGGAATTCACCCAGGTCAATCCCGCCATCAACCGCGTGTTGGTGCGGCGTGCCATGGGTCTGCTGGACCCGCAGCCGGGCGAGCGCATCGCGGATCTTTTTTGTGGCCTCGGCAATTTCAGCCTGCCCATGGCGCGACGGGGCGCCACGGTGGTGGGCGTGGAGGGCAGTCCCACCCTGGTGGCACGTGCGCGGGCCAATGCCGTGCACAACGGGCTGGCCGAAGGCACCCATTTCCTTGCGGCCAACCTGTTCGAGGCCACCCCGGAGAGCCTGGCGGAATGGGGGCGGTTCGACAAGATGCTCATCGACCCGCCGCGCGACGGCGCGATCCAGGTGGTGAAGGCGCTGGGAGACGATGCGCCGGCGCGCATCGTTTATGTCTCCTGCAGCCCGGCCACGCTGGCACGGGATGCGGCGGTGCTTGCCCACGAGAAAGGGTATCGCCTGCGGGCGGCGGGTGTGGTCAACATGTTCCCCCACACCGGCCACGTGGAATCCATTGCGCTGTTCGAGCGTTGAAAAAGCGACGGGGCGGTCAAGCCGCCCCGCCCGCCCGTTGCGAAGTGGCGGGTTACTCCCGTTCACCCATGAAGGCACCCAGCAGGTGCAGCAGGCTGGTGAACAGGTTGTAGAGGGAGACATACAGGCCGATGGTGGCCAGCACGTAATTGGTCTCACCGCCGTTCACAATCTCGCCGGTCTGATAGAGGATCATGCCGCACATGAGCACGGCAAACATGGCGGAGACGGTCAGCGCCAGCGCCGGCAGGGGATGGCCCAGCAGCGCCGCCACCAAAGAAACGATGGAGGCAATGAAGGCGACGAGCACGCCGGCCACCAGAAAGCTGCGCATGAAGCTGAAGTCCCTGCGCGAGGTGAGCGCATAGGCGGACAGTCCCAGGAAAGTGACGCCGGTGAGACCCAGCGCCAGCATCACGATCTGCGCGCCGTTGGCGAGGCTCAGATAGTGGTCGAGCACGGGACCCAGGCCGAAGCCCAACAGGCCCGTGATCGCGAAAACGACCCCGATGCCTGCCGCGGAATGGGCGGTGCGTGGCACCACGAACCACAGCAGCGCGAGAGCGACCAGGCTGCTCACCAGGGCTGCGCCGTAGGGAACGTGCAACGCCATGGCGGCTCCCGCGGTCAGGGCGCTGAACAGCAGAGTCATGGCTAGCAGCATGTAGGTGTTGCGCAGCACCTTCTGCGCACTGGCGGCGGCGATCGAAGTGCCTGTGAGCGTGGACGGATATTCGGCTTGCATGGCGTCTCCTTGACTGGTGTTCCGGGATGCAGAAGAGTGAAAGGTTGGCTGACCAGGGCATAGACTAGCCAAGCGACGTCAAAGTTTCAACGGCGGGGACGGCTCTGGAAATGCCCGGGTTGGACCTGACCCGTGCTGCCCGCGAGATTCCACGGTATCATCCCGCTCCCCGGCCGGCGATGGCCAGCAGGAACCTCCCTGACGCCGGCGTGGCCGAGTGGTTTAAGGCAGCGGTCTTGGCGCACGCGAAGCTTGCGCCAGCGCAGGCTCACCTGCTAAGCAGGTGATGCCGGAGCTAAAACCGCCAGGGACGGCGGTTAATCGGAGGCGTGGCCGAGTGGTTTAAGGCAGCGGTCTTGAAAACCGCCAGGGGCTTTACGCCCCTCGTGAGTTCGAATCTCACCGCCTCCGCCAGATGTTGTCACAACGGCTGGGCGTTCGGAAATCTGCCTGACGCGGTGTCCGGGCATCCAGACAGGCATTGCGGGTTGGTCATGCGAAGACTGACGGTATGCGCGATGGGCGCAGTCCTGGGCATCCTGTCTTGTTCCACAGGATGGACGCAGCAAGTCGGGCAAGCCGCGCCCGACCCGGCCGGGCTCTCTGCAAAACAGCAGATCGAGTCCCTGAAGGAGCGCATCGTTGCGTTGCAAGCCGAGTTGGACAATATCAATGCGACGATCCTCGTTCAGCCGGATTACGACAGCTGCAGTGTCAGCAGAGCACGCTGTGAGAACGCATGCGACCAGCAGTTCGCAGCCCGGCTTGTCATTGGTGCCTCGGACTTGATTGTCAATCAAAGGATGGAAACAGCCCTGCAGGCCCCCGAGACAAGCGCGGCGTGTGAGCGCAAATGCGAAAGCGACGAAAAACTTTGCAAACTCAACGCCGAGGCCCAGGCCCGCCAGCAGGAACAGGCGGAGCGGCAAAGGCGTGCCGCCCCAATCAGGGCCGAGATTGTGGCGCTGCGCCAGCGTCTGGCACGACTGTCGGCTGGGGAAGGCCTTCCCCTGGCCGCCAAGCCGCCTGTCCAGGCGAATGGTGCCCAGTCAAAGGCGCCGACCCAATTCACATCCAGGGCCGCTCCCGCGGCGATTCCGTCATCATCGCTTCCCGGGTCGCCAATACATGATGGAGAAGAGGAAGCCTGGCTCATGGCGAAGAAATACGGCTCGCGGGAAGCCTTTTCCGCCTATCTCAAACATTACCCCGATGGCCGGCATGCGGCCGCGGCACGCATCGCCCTCGATGCAATCCAGGCCGAGGACGCCCGCAAAGAAACACAGGTTGCCAGCGCTGCGGAAGATCCCTTCGTCGGGTTTTATGATGTCCAGATCGAGCTGCCGTGGTTTGCACCCGCGGAAAATGGCAGGTCGCGCATCAAGATCTGGAAAGAGAACGGAATTTACCGGGGGGAGGAGTCTTTTGCGGACGGCCTGAAGGCAGACCTGCATGGCATCGAGGTGAGGGGAAGCCGCCTGAGTGGTTTCAGCGTCGTGGATGGAAACGTGACATGCAGGGGTCTGGACATCGCCACCCATGCAGCGGTTTCCGCGGAGGGACGGGATTGTCTGGATGCATTTGACCGCGAACCCGGTATTTTCGCGGGGGTTTTCAAGGGAGCGTTCTCC
>JBBFMG010000264.1:0-2997 GCA_037478575.1 Burkholderiales bacterium
AAGTCGTGGCCCAGGGTGTACATCTTCATCAGCGGGGTGTAGCCGGTCGCATCGCCGAAATCGTAGGCATACACCCCCTTGGTCAGGGTGGGGCAGGAGGCGGGTTCCACCGCGACGCAGCGCAACTTCTCGGCGCGCTTGTCCCCGGCCGCCTTGTCGGCGAGGAAGGGGAAGGCCGCTCCGCCGAAATTGGAGCCGCCGCCGCAGGGCGCGAAGATCATGTCGGGATAGAGGCCGATTCGCTCGAACTGCTTCTTCGCCTCCAGGCCGATCACGGTCTGGTGCAACACCACGTGATTCAGCACCGAACCCAGGGCGTACTTGGTGCCGGGAATGGTCACCGCCTCCTCCACCGCCTCCGAGATGGCAATGCCCAGGCTGCCGGGATTGTTGGGATCCTTTTCCAGGATGTCGCGACCGGCCTTCGTGAGCGGGCTGGGGCTGGCCACCACCTCGCCGCCCCAGGTCTGCATCATCAGGCGGCGATAGGGCTTCTGCTCGTAACTCACCTTGACCATGAAGATGCGCACCGGCAGCCCGAACATCTGGCCGGCCAGTGCCAGGGACGAACCCCACTGGCCGGCACCGGTCTCGGTCACCAGCCGCTTCGTGCCGGCGATCTTGTTGAGATAGGCCTGTGCCACTGCGGAATTGGGCTTGTGGGAGCCGGCCGGCGAAACGCCCTCGTACTTGTAGAAGATCTTGGCCGGCGTGCCGAGCATCGCCTCCAGCCGTTGGGCGCGGTACAGGGGACTGGGCCGCCACAGCGCGTAGATCCTGCGCACGTCCTCCGGAATCGGGATCCAGCGTTCACTGGCCATCTCCTGTTCCAGGATCGGGCCGGGGAAGATCGCCAGCATCTTGTCCGGCGTGACCGGCTGGCCGTCCGGACCCAGCGGCGGCGCCGGCGGGCTGGGCAGGTCGGCCGCGATGTTGTACCAATGGGTGGGAATTTCGGATTCGTCGAGGACGATGCGCGTTTGTGTCATGGTGTTGTCTCCCCTGCTGGGTGTGGTGGATGGGGAATCGTTGCCCCATCGGACGATGCAGTCAAGAGAGTGACCGCAGGGCGGCGGCCTGCCGCCCCGGCGTCTTCCCGCCGCAAGGCTGGCGCCGCACCGTGAGGCCGGCTTGCCGGGCGGGCAGGCCGGCGATGCACGTTTTGCTCCAGCGAAAACGCGCCCGGCGGCGGGTGCCTCAACCCGCGCGCCGCTGCTGGCGGCGGATGAGAAGCGCCAGGATCATGGGTGTGAGCAGGGTGGTGAGCATGACCATGATCACCACCACCGAGAATTCCTCCTTCGAGACCACGCCCAGCTGGCTGCCCACCACGGCGAAGATGAGACCCACCTCGCCCCGCGGGGCCATGCCCCACCCCACCAGCCAGCGGTTGGCCTTGCCTGCCGCCAGGCCTGATACCAGCTTGCCCGCGAAGGCGATGCCGGTGACCGCCAGCGCCACGAGCAGGGTATGCCCGTCGGCGAGGGTGGTGAGATCCACCTGCATCCCCGTATAGACGAAAAAGAGGGGCACGAACAGATTGGCCACCGGCAGGGTGAGACTTTCCAGATGGTGGCGCGCATGTTTTTCCAGCACGCGGGATACGCGCTGGTGCACGTCCTGGGGCGCACCATCCAGGGCGGCCCGCACCTCCGGCACCACTTCAAGCTGGTCGTAATCCCGGAAGATCACCTCGTCCAGAACCAGGCCCGCGGCGAAGGCGCCGACGATGGGGGCCAGTCCGATCTCGGCCGCCAGCCAGGCCAGCACCAGGCAGGTACTGATGGCCACGGCGAATTTCATGCCCACCCCGGTGTGGATGCGGGCGAAGCCGCGGCTCATGAGGGGGGCGAGGCGCTGGCCGATGATCACCGCTCCGGCCAGGAACAGGATGGCCTTGAGGATGATCCAGCCCACGTCCAGCAGGCTTACGCTGCCCGTGGTGACGATGCCCGACACCACCGCCAGGATGATCAGGCCGATCACGTCGTCGATCACTGCCGCCCCCAGCACGATCTGCGCCTCCGGCGACTTGAGGGCATTCATGTCCTTGAACACGCGCGCGGTCACGCCCACGCTGGTGGCGGTGAGGGTGGCGCCCAGGAACAGATGGCCGTTGAAATCCATGTCCGGGAATAGGTAGGGTCCCAGCAACACACCCAGGGCGAAGGGGGCGGCCACTCCCACGCAGGCCACCAGGAAGGCGCGCCAGCCCACCTTGCGCATGGTGTGCACGTCGGATTCCAGGCCGATCTGGAACAGCAGGATGATCACCCCGAACTCCGCCAGAAACTTGAGCACCTCGTCGTGGCGTGCGGCCTCCAGCCCGGTGATGCCCACCAACGCCAGGTTGCCGAGGAGGATGCCGGCCAGCAGCTCACCCACCACGGCGGGCTGGCCAAAGCGTTCCACCAGGCTGGAAAGCTTGGCACTCATGAGCAGCAGGGCAATCCAGGCGAGGTGCAGGGCGGTGGCACTGCTGCCTGCGGCCAGTGCGGTGTGGGGCAGCAGGGTGGCCAGCCCCACGAGCAGGGCCAGGGTGCGGAAAGGGCGTCGGCGGGCGTTGTGGGCCATGGTGTCCTTCGGCAAAGGGCAGGTGGTGGCAAATCGCGCCATTATATCCAGCGCGGGCGCGACCACGTGGCCTATATTGGGACAAAGCAGCAAGGAGGCCCCATGCAACGACACGCGCAACCCACCACCGGCATCGAGCTCACCGGCGCCCGCGCCGAGCCGTGGCAGGACATCCTCACCGAAGGCGCCCTGGATTTCCTGGAAACCCTGCACCGCCGTTTCGAGACCCGGCGCGAGGCGCTGCTCAATGCCCGCGCCGAGCGGCAGGCCCGCTTCGATGCGGGGGAGGATCCGGACTTTCTGCCGGAAACGGCCCCGGTGCGGGCGGCGGAGTGGACCGTGGAACCCCTGCCCGACTGGCTGGCCGACCGGCGGGTGGAGATCACGGGCCCCGCGGGCGACCGCAAGATGGTGATCAACGCC
>JBBFMG010000265.1:0-2994 GCA_037478575.1 Burkholderiales bacterium
CGCCCGGCCGCCCGCCTCCGCCACCAGCGCCGGGCCGCAGGCCGCCAGCCCACGGGTGAAGACCTCCAGGGGCAGACGGGGCAGATGGAGCGCCAGCCACAGCATGATGCAGGCAAGGGGGCCGGGCCGAATCAGGCGGGCTGCACCTGCCCGGAGACGCGGCAGGAAGCGCCAGGGCGCGCCCACCCCCCCTGCCTTGCCGCGGGGGAAGCCGGGGTGGCCAGGCCCAAGTGGATGGAAGCCGACGCCGCCCGCCCGCGCCGCTTGAGGATGCGCAGCGCCGACGGCGGCTCCAGGGCAATGCGCAGCGCCGCGGGCGAAGGCTCGGTCGCCGCCGCCAGGGGACGATAGAGAAAGCCCGCCGCCCCGCCCGCTTCGGCCGCGAGCTGCAGGCGGCGCGCCGCACGGGCATCGAGCTCGCCAGGCCAGAACAGCACCGCACCCATGCTGCCCGCGCGCAGGGCCTGCTCCGCCGCCCAGAGATCGTCACGGGGGGAAACCGCGCCGATGACGAGCAGGCGCGCCAGATCGATGCCCGCCGCCGCCAGGGCCGGCGCATAGGGCAGATGGGGCGGCGCCACCCAGGCCACCCAACGCCCCGCGCCGGTGAGCCGCGCCAGCGCCGGCAGCAGCAGACGCAGTTCGCCGATGCCCTCCCGCTCGTGGAGCAGCTCGGTGAGCGCCCCCACCGGCCAGCCACCGCCCGGCAGTTCCCGGTCCAGCGCCTCGAAGCCGCTGGCCAGGCTGGGCTGAGCCACCTGCGCAAGCTGGTCGCCGCGCCAGAGGGCCGGATGCTGCAGGAGAGTGTCGAGGGAGGAAGCCGCCATACCCCCAGCTTATCGAACGATCGTTCGATGGTCAAGGCGACCCTCAAGCCCCACCGCACCCGGCCGTAAAATGCGGAAACTTCCCGCCCCCCGGCGGGTCGCTGCCTCAGGGAAACAGGAGAAAGGGACGATGCGCTTTCCGGTGGATCCGCTGCCTCCCATCGGGGTGACGGAAGATGTCTACGAAATCCAGGAAACCGCCGGCATCCGGCCGTTGCGGCCGGTCGGCCCGCCTTTGAGCCAGCAGCGCCTGCTGGCGCGCCGTCCCCGCCCCGTGGCGGCCCCGCCCGCTCCACCCCGGCCGGCGCCCCCGCCGGTGGAGCGCCGCAGCGGCGAGGACCGGCGCAAGGGCGACCGGCGGGTGGCCAACCTCCCGGTCCTCATCGACACCCGCTCCGGCGTGGACCGCCGCCGCGCCAAACGGCGGGAGACCGATCCCACCACCCGCATCGACGAAAAGGCGTAGCCCCGCGGCTGCCTCCACCCCATGTCCCCTGCCAAGAAACTGCTCACCCTGGTGGAATTCATGGGCCATGCCCGGCTGCCCAACCTGTACCGGGAGCTGGGCTTCGAAGTCACCACGGAATTCCAGGCGCGCAAGGCCGTCTCCCTGGTGCGCCGGCTCAGGCCCGATGTGATCGTGGCGGATTTCTATTTCCAGGCGGACTTCCGTGACCGCCTGAGCAATCTCGAATCCCTGCTGGCCACCGCCCAGCCCCTTCCCGACACGAAAATCCTGGTGCTCTACGAACCGGCCAGCCAGGCCGCCCTGGACAAGGTGCGCGCCCGTCTGCGCATCGACGAAGCGCTGACGATACCGGTGCAGGAGGACGCGCTGCGCAGCGTGTTGAGCGGCTGGCGTTGAGCCGCAGGGCAGGGGCTGCACGCCGCGTGCCGGCTCTCAGGCGGGAACCGTGGCCCGCACCAGGACAAACAGCGCAGCCGCGGCGAGCAGATGCCACAGGAAGTGGCTGCCCATGGGCAGGATCTCGCACAGGGGCCAATCCAGCAGGCGGGCGGCGATGGCCGCCGCGAACAGGCAGGCGGCCTGCGCGAAGGCACGTCCTTCGCGCCGTCCCAGGGCGGCAAGCCACGCGCTCATGGCGAACAGGGCCACAAGCCCCGGCAGGTAAAAGCCCACGCCGTTGAGCAGATCCGGGGGCAGCAGCGGGGCAAGCGCGGCTTCCACCGTGAGAAAGGCCGCAAACAGTGCTGCGGCCCGCGGCCGGGCAAGCTGTGCCACGTGGCGCAGAAACACCCACAGGTACGCCCCCATGAAGAGGGCGATGGGCAGGACGTCGAACCACAGGGCCCAGGGTTGGGCGATGGCATGCCAGAGCACGCTGCCCGCGCCCATGAGGGCCACGAGCCCAATGAGCATCCGCCTGGCTGGGCCGCCCTGCCAGGCCGGCGAACGCCACAGCAGCCAGGCGGCAAGGAAGAACGCCAGGTTGCTAAGGGTGTTCACCGGCTCGCCCAGCAGCCCGGGCTGGCTGCGTTCGCAATACTGGGGCAGATAATCGAACATGGCGCGCCGCTGCCGTTCAGCGCAAATCCGTGCTCTCCACCCTCACCCCATGGACCGTGCCGCAAATACCCGTGACGCCCCCGCCACAGGGGAAGGGCGTGTAGTCCACCCGCAAGCGCGCCTGATGGAAGAAGCCCGCGAGCAACACGTCCCGGTAGGCGCCGCTGGCGTAGAGATTGAGCTTCTCGCGCTGAGCGAGGAAACGCGCGCCGTCGGCCTTCACCTCCACCAGATCCAGCCTGCCGCTGTAGTCGTTTGCCTGGGCGGCGCATGCCCCCGCCAGCAGCAGCGCCGCCAGCACGCCCTGTCTCGTTTTCATTGCCGTCTCCTTCAGCCTCGTCGTGGGCTCATCACAAGATAGACACCCAGTGCCACCAGGGCAATGCCGGCGACCTTCACCGCGCCGAGGGGCTCGCCGAACAGCAGCCAGGCCTCCAGCGCCGTGGCCGGGGGCACCAGGTAAAACAGGCTCGTGACCCGGGATGCCGCGCCGTGCTTGATGAGATAGGCGAGCAGCAGGATTGCGCCGATGGACAGGGCGAACACCAGCCACAGCAGGGCCGCGACGAACTGCGCCGTCCACTCGATCTGCCGGGTCTCGAACAAAAGCGCGCCGAGACCGAACAGGGCAAGCGTGGG
>JBBFMG010000266.1:0-2977 GCA_037478575.1 Burkholderiales bacterium
GTCCAGCGCCTGGGGTTCGGCACCCAGCGCGCGGCCGTTGACCACCGGTGGCCGCCGGCCGCTGACATGGGTGACGAAATAACCGTGGGGGCGGCGGCTGATGATGGCCCGGTTGCCCGGGCGGCCGAAGGCGGTGATGGGCCGGACGAGCTCGATCTCCTGGCCTGCCCGGGCACCGGACAGCACCCGCACCGCTCCCAGGGGGAACACGTTCCTGACCGCGCGCGCCGTGGCCACCGCGGTCTCCACCTGCAGCCCGGTGTTGATGGCCAGATCCACGCCCGCCTCCTTGAGCCGGCTGCGGTCGAAGGCCGGGATCAGCAGGGTCTTGTCGAAATCCATGTCGGGCAGCGCCTTCTGGTTCACGTACTTGATCTTGTAGCGCCCCACCTCGATCACGTCGCCGTTTTGCAGGATGTGCCGCTGGATGCGCCGGCCGTTCACCTGCGTGCCATTGGTGCTCTTGAGATCCTCTAGGATCTGGTCGTTGCCCACGGTGAGGATCACCGCGTGTTCCTTGCTCACGCCCTGATCGTTGATCTGGATGTCACAGGTGGGCCGGCGCCCGATCACGAAGCGCTCCTTCTCCAGGAAGTAGTTGCCGAGCACCGTGCCATTGAGGCTCAGGACCAGCTTCGCCATATGCCCTCCTCAACCACGCCGCCAAGCGGACCACAGGCGCGCCCAGAGACCCCGCCGCGCGGGGAAGGGACGATCCACCCGGATCGCGGCCACCGAGATGTTGTCATGACCCCCATTGTCGTTGGCCATGATCACGAGCTGTTTCACCAGCAGCGGAATGTTTTCCTGCAGCGAGACCATGGCCAGTTCGATGTCTGCATCGTCCACCATGTCATTGAGTCCGTCCGTGCACAGCAGGTAGATGTCGCCCGGCAGGGCGCGTTCCTGGCGCACGTCCACGACGATGTTCTGGTTCACCCCCAGGGCGCGCGTGACCAGATTGCGGTTGTGGGAGACGCGCGCATCGTCGGCGCTGATCAGCCCCATTTCCAGCTGCTCCTGGAGCAGGGAATGGTCCACCGTGAGCTGCTCCAGCTTGTCATGGCGCAGCCGGTAGGCGCGGGAATCGCCCGCATGGGCGATGGAGACCATGTCATCGTGGAACAGCGCCATCACCAGCGTGGCGCCCATGCCCTGGAACTGGGGCCGGTTGTGGGCGGCATGGTGGATGGACTGGTTGGCGCGGTTGACGGCGGCACGGATGATTTCCGTGGATACCGGCCGCCCGTTCAGGTGGCTGCCGCCAAGCTGGCTTTTGAGTTCGTTGGCCACGATCATGGTGGCCATGCCGGCGGCCACGTCACCCGCCTTGTAGCCGCCCATGCCGTCTGCGACGATGACGAGGCCGAGCTCCTCGTCCACGGCCACGCTGTCTTCGTTGAAATTGCGTACCAGGCCCGCGTCGCTCAGGCTGGCGATGGTCAAGGCATTCCGGATCTTCATCTCCCACTCTATGGTGTTCCCGACGGCCCGTCTCCGAGGCGGCCCTACCGCCTTGCGCGGTCGGCACGCAGCCCGCAGGGCCCTGCGGTGCCATCAGGATATTTACAGGATATTACTGTCGCGGGCAGGGGCCCGGACTTAACTTTTTGTTCACTTTGACGCTATTGGCATGGGGCCCGGGCCCGTCCGCGGCGACCGGTTTTCGTCAATGGCTGCCGGCACATAGCCCACCCGCCGGTTAACGGCCGCACCGCGCCGGACTTGAGAGGAAAGATGAACGCGAACCGCGCCGCGCTTGACACGGGCCAGGGGAAAAAACTACCGTTAGTTCCTTCACTTGCAGCGCCGCCGCGCTGCCCGGACAGGGCAGGTTCCGCCATGGTCATCGAGAAACTGGGTCGTTACATCATCGTCGAGGAGTTGGGCCAGGGCGCCATGGGTGTGGTGTACAAGGCCGTGGACCCCTTGATCGACCGCACCGTCGCCATCAAGACCATCAATCTCGACCTGTCGCGCGACGAGCTGGAAACCTTCGAAAGACGTTTCCAGCGCGAGGTGCAATCCGCCGGCAAGCTCAACCATCCCAACATCGTCACCATCTACGATGTGGGCCGCACCGAGGGGGTGGCCTACATGGCCATGGAGTTCCTGGAGGGCAAGGAGCTGCGCGAGATCCTCGATTCCGGCGTGGTCCTGCCCCTGGACAAGGTGGTACACATCGCCGCCCAGGTGTGCGACGGCCTGGCCTTTGCCCACGAGCATGGCATCGTCCATCGCGACATCAAGCCGGCCAACATCATGGTGATGAAGAACGGCATGGTGAAGATCACGGACTTCGGCATCGCCCAGGTGTCGTCGGCCTCGCGCACCATGGCCGGCATGGTCATGGGCTCGCCCAAATACATGTCTCCCGAACAGGTGGTGGGCCAGACCGTGGATGGCCGGTCGGACATCTTCTCCCTGGGCGTGGTGCTGTACGAGATGCTCACCGGCAAGACACCCTTCGTGGGCGACAACATCAGCGCCATCATGTACCAGATCCTCAACGAGGAGCCCATTCCGCCCAAGGCCTTCAACCAGAACGTCCCGGATTCCCTCAACTACATCGTGCTCAAGGCGCTGGCCAAACACCCGGATGCCCGCTACCAGACAGCCAAGGAAATGGCGCGCGACCTGCGCAAGTACAAGACGCTGCAGGTGCCGGCTCCTGGCGAGGCACCGCCGGCCCCGCCCATGGAGCGGCGCAAGGTACCGCGCGACAGCCTGGGGGAGGCCACCCAGGTGATCGCCCGTCTCACCGACGGCGACACCCCGGCGCCGCCGCCTGCCGCGCCCGCCCCGACGCCTTGGCCACGGTGGGCGCTGCTGGCGGGCATTCCCCTGCTGCTGGCCGTATTCGTGGCCGTGATCCTGAACCGCACGCCGGGGCCATCCACGCCTCCGGTCGAGACCACGGCTGCGCGGCCCCCGGCATCAGCCGCGCCGGCAGCCGTGCCGCCTCTGGCCGAAGCCG
>JBBFMG010000267.1:0-2956 GCA_037478575.1 Burkholderiales bacterium
AATGGGTTGCAACGCGGTTTGCCAGCGCGTGTTTCGGCTGGGTAACATGGCGCGTCACGATGCCGTAACGGGGGTGAAGATGGCCCAGCGCCTGCTCGCGCTTTTCCTCACGCTCGTGCTCGGGTTTGGGCCCGCCGCCGCCGAGCCGGTGCTGCGCATCGGAACCACACCGGTCTTCCTCGACGACCAGATTGGGTTTCTCCAGGCTTGGGCACGCTATCTGGAGCAGCGCCTCGGTCAGCCCGTGCGCTTCGTGCAGCGCGCGAGCTACCGTGAGATCGTGCAGGCGCTCAAGGACGGCGGCGTGGATTTCGCATGGATCTGCGGCTACCCCTTCGTGCGCGAGGAGAAACGCCTGCACCTGGTGGCCGTGCCGGTCTATCAGGGCGAGCCGCTTTACCGCTCCTATCTGATCGTGCCGCGGGAGGACGAGGCGACCCGCGGCCTGGCGGATCTCAAGGGACGCATCTTCGCCTTTTCCGATCCCCTGTCCAATTCCGGCTGGCTCTATCCCCAGTCGCGCCTGAAGGAGCTGGGCACCGATGCCCGCCACTTCTTCCGCCGCAGCTTTTTCACCTGGTCCCACCGCAAGGTGGTCGAGGCCGTCGCCAGCGGTTTCGCCGATGCGGGCGCCGTGGATGGCTATGTGTACGATACCCTCGCGCGTCTGCATCCGGAACTTGCGCAGCGCACCCGGGTAGTGGACCGTTCCCCGCCGTTCGGCTTTCCGCCGGTGGTCGCCGGCCCCCACACCGCCCCGGTGGATCGCCTCCGTCTGCGCTCCGTGCTGCTCACCATGGCGGACGATGCGGAGGGACGGCGTCTGCTTGCCCATCTGAACCTGGATGGATTCGCGGCGGGGGATCCCCGGCTGTTCGAGGGCATCCGGCGGGCGCGCCGCATGGTGGAGGGCCCATGATGCGCTGGCGCGATCTCTCCTACCGGCACAAGGTGCCCCTCGCCCTCTCGCTGGTGATCGTGGTCACCGGCGTGATCGTGGCGCTGATCCTGCTCGCCCATGCCTGGCGCGACGCCCGGGAACAGTTCGCCGCCAACGCCGCCAGCCTGGGGCGGGTGGTGGCGCGAAGCCTGGTGCCTCCCCTGCTCCATGATGATCCCTGGGGCGCCTTCGAAATCCTGCGCACCCCGCTGGAGCCGGGGGAGACGCGGCGCTTCCTGCTGGTGCTGGACCGCGCCGGGCGCATCTACGCGGCGAGCGAACCGAAACGCTTTCCGGCGCTCTCCCCGGCAGCCGGGACGCCGCTCCTGCGTCCCCTCGCCCTATCCGCCGCCGAGACCCCTGCCGTCGAGGCGATGCGCGAGAGCGAGGACTGGATCCTCATCGAGCAGCCCATCCGGGCCGAAGACGGCACCGTCCTCGGCCGCCTCGTCCTGGGCTACCACCGGGATCTGGTGCTGCCACGCTTTCACGGCGTGGTGCGCCAGGTGGGGATCGCCCTTGCGGCGGCACTGCTGGTGCTGCTGCCCCTGGGCTGGTATGCCGGCAATGCCCTCGCAGTACCGCTGTTGCGCCTCGCCGAATGTTTCTCCCTGGCGGGACGCGGGCCGGTGGCCCCCGAGCAATGCCAGCTCGACGACGGCGCCGACGAAATCGGGCTGGTGGGCCGGCGCTTTCGGGAAATGCTGATGGAGCTGGAGGAAAAGCGTCGCCTGGAAAAGCAGATGGTGGCCACCCAGCGGCTGGCAGCCATCGGCCGCCTCACCGCGGGCATCGCCCACGAGGTGAACAATCCCCTGGGCGGCATGCTCAACGCCATCAGCACCTACCGCCGTCATGGCAGCGCCGATCCCCTGGCGGAACGCACTCTGGGACTCATCGAACGCGGCCTGACCCAGATCCGCGAAACCGTGGGCGCACTGCTGGTGGATGCCCGACTGGAATCCCACGCTCTCGTACCCCAGGACCTCGACGATCTGCGCACCCTGATCAGCGCCCAGACCCACGGCCGTCTCACCCTCGACTGGAACGTCCACCTGCCCGGGCCGATTCCCCTGCCGGCCACGCCGATACGCCAGATTCTGCTCAATTTGCTCCTCAATGCCGCTCAGGCCGCGGAGAAGCGGGTGGCCCTGGAAGTGGCTGCAGCAAACGACGGCCTCAGCATGGCAGTGGAAAACGACGGCCGGCCCTTTCCACCCCAGCGCATGGAGCATCTCTACGAACCCTTCGTGGAAGAGGAAGGGGAAGGCCGCGGCCTCGGCCTGTGGATCGTCTATCAGCTGGTCCGCCAGCTCAATGGCCGCATCGAAGTCACCAGCGTCCCCGGCCACACGCGCTTCACTCTGTTTTTGCCTTTGGAGGGCGCATGAATTCCGAGCCCCTGCTCTGTCTGGTCGAAGACGATCCCATCATGGGCGAAAGTCTGCTCGACCGCTTCACCCTGGAGGGACTGCCCACCCACTGGTTCCGCACCGCGGCCGAGGCCCTGGCCGCTCTCTCCGAGCGGGAATACTCGCTGGTGCTCTCCGACATCCGCCTGCCGGACCTGGACGGTGCCAGTCTGTTCAGGGAAGCCACGGCGCGCCTGCGCGCCGTGCCACCCTGGGTGTTCATCACCGGTTATGGCAACGTGGAGCAAGCCGTGGCCCTGCTCAAGCTGGGAGCACGCGATTACGTCACCAAGCCCTTCGATCTCGACCAGCTGGTCACCAAGCTGCGCGCCCTGTGCGAACCCTGCCGCGCCGAGGTGCATGATCGGCTGGAGCTGGGGCCTTCCGCCGCAATGCGGCGCATCGCGGAAGTCCTGCCCCGGCTGGCGCGGGAAGCGCGAATCGTGCTCCTCACGGGCGAGTCCGGCGTCGGCAAGGAAGTGGTGGCGAAGGCCCTGCACGGACTCGCCGGTGCGGACAGCCCTTTCGTCGCGGTCAACTGCGCGGCCCTCACGGAGAGTCTGCTCGAGGCGGAACTCTTCGGCCACGAAAAGGGCGCCTTCAC
>JBBFMG010000268.1:0-2952 GCA_037478575.1 Burkholderiales bacterium
CTGTTGGTGATCGGTATCACCAGCAAGCTGATCTTTGTCCTCGCCCAGTCCACCCGGGGCCTGCGCGCCCTGGTCGCCGAGGAGGAACGTCGTTACAGCTCGCCGCTGGAAAGTCCCATTGACGGGACGGCCGCCGGCGGCGAACGTTTCCGGGTCTTACCTGTCAAGAAAGGGGCGGGGATGCCGTTTTATCTGAGACCTGACGCATCCCCGGGTGCCCGAAAGGGACTTGCCCCGGGTTGGGAGCCCCTTGAATTCCTTTCCCATGCCCCCATCCCCGGGCCGTAACACTTACTTATAGGTACCCCAGACATGAGCACGCAACCCGAAACGCTCGCCGAACACGTGACCCTGCCCCTGCTGCCGCTGCGTGACGTGGTGGTCTATCCCCACATCGTCATTCCGCTGTTCGTGGGCCGTCCGAAATCCATCAAGGCCCTGGAAGCCGCCATGGAAGCGGGCAAGCACATCCTGCTGGTGGCGCAGAAATCGGCTTCCAAGGACGAGCCGACCACCGATGACCTGTACCGCGTGGGCAGCGTGGCGAGCATCCTGCAGATGCTCAAGCTGCCGGACGGCACGGTGAAGGTTCTGGTGGAGGGCAACCACCGCGCCGAGATCACCCAGTTCCTCGACGAGAAGACCCATTTCGCCGCCGAGGCGGTGATCCGCCGGATCGAGGCTCCCAGCGACCACGAGACGCTGGCGCTCATGCGCAGCGTGTTCTCGGAGTTCGATCAGTACGTCAAGCTCAACAAGAAGATTCCGCCCGAGATCCTCACCTCGCTGGCGAGCATCGACGATGCCGGTCGCCTGGCCGACACCATCGCCGCGCATCTGCCCATCAAGCTCGAGCAGAAGCAGCAGATCCTGGAAATGATGGACGTGCGCGCCCGGCTGGAGCACCTGTTCAGCCTCCTCTCCACCGAGATCGACATCCTGCAGGTGGAGAAGCGCATCCGCGGCCGCGTCAAGCGCCAGATGGAGAAGAGCCAGCGCGAGTACTACCTGAACGAACAGGTGAAGGCGATCCAGAAAGAGCTGGGCGAGTTGGAGGAAGGTGCCGACCTGGACGAGCTGGAAAAGCGCATCAAGGCGGCGCGCATGCCCAAGGAAGCCCACAACAAGGCGATGGCCGAGCTCAAGAAGCTGCGCCTGATGTCGCCCATGTCGGCGGAAGCCACGGTGGTGCGCAACTACATCGAGACTCTGGTGGGCCTGCCCTGGCGCAAGAAGACCAAGATCAGCAACGATCTGCGCAAGGCGGAGGAAATCCTCGACCAGGATCATTATGGCCTGGAGCGGGTCAAGGAGCGCATCATCGAATATCTGGCGGTCCAGCAGCGGGTGGACAAGCTGAAGGCGCCCATCCTGTGCCTGGTGGGCCCGCCCGGTGTGGGCAAGACTTCCCTCGGCCAGTCCATTGCCAAGGCTACCAACCGCAAGTTCGTGCGCATGGCCCTGGGTGGCGTGCGTGACGAGGCGGAGATCCGGGGTCACCGGCGCACCTACATCGGGGCGATGCCGGGCAAGATCCTGCAGAGCATGGCCAAGGTGGGCGTGCGCAACCCCCTGTTCCTGCTCGACGAGGTGGACAAGATGGGCATGGATTTCCGCGGTGACCCCTCGTCAGCGCTGCTGGAAGTGCTGGATCCGGAGCAGAACCACACCTTCGTGGACCACTACGTGGAGGTGGAATACGACCTCTCCGACGTGATGTTCGTGGCGACGGCGAACTCCCTCAACATTCCGCCGCCGCTTCTGGACCGGATGGAAGTGATCCGCCTGGCCGGCTACACGGAAGACGAGAAGATCAACATCGCCACCCGCTACCTGCTGCCCAAGCAGATGAAGACGCATGGGCTCAAGCCGGAGGAGATCAATGTCACGGAAAGCGCCATCCGTGACATCATCCGCTACTACACGCGGGAAGCGGGCGTGCGCAATCTGGACCGGGAGATCGCCAAGATCTGCCGCAAGGTGGTGAAAACCCTGCTCACGGCCAAGAAGAAGTCGCGCATCACGGTCAGCTCCCGCAACCTGGAGCATTACCTGGGTGTGCGCCGCTTCACCTACGGCATGGCGGAGAAGACCAACCAGGTGGGCCAGGTCACCGGGCTGGCCTGGACCGAAGTGGGGGGCGAGCTGCTCACCATCGAGGCGGTGCGTCTGCCCGGCAAGGGTAAGACCATCACCACCGGCAAGCTGGGCGAGGTGATGCAGGAGTCCATCCAGGCGGCCCTGTCCGTGGTGCGCAGCCGCGCCGCGGCGCTCGGGATTCCGGTGGACTTCTACCAGAACAACGACATCCACATCCACCTGCCCGAAGGCGCCACGCCCAAGGACGGGCCCAGTGCCGGCATCGCCATCTGCACCGCGCTGGTGTCGGTGCTCACGGGCATCCCGGTGCGTGCCGATGTGGCCATGACCGGCGAGATCACCCTGCGCGGCGAGGTGCTGCCCATTGGCGGCCTCAAGGAAAAACTCCTCGCGGCGCACCGGGGCGGCATCAAGACCGTGTTGATTCCCCAGGAAAACGTGAAGGATCTCGTGGAGATTCCGGACAACATCAAGAACAAGCTGGACATCCAGCCCGTACGCTGGATCGAGCAGGTGCTGGAGACGGCGCTGGAACGCAAGCCGACGCCGCTGCCCGAGCTGAGTGCGCCGGCGGTGCCGGTCGCCCAGGCGGAAGCCAAGGTCGAGGCGGAGGCGGTGATCAAGCACTGAGTCCCGGTACGCAGTGTGACCCTGAAGGCGGGTGCCTCGTGCGCCCGTTTTCATGTTCGCTGAATGCCTTGCCGCAGCTTGTTGATGCCGTTTCTGACGTGTGTGGATGATGTCGCCCAGGCCTGGCGCGTGCCCGGGGGAATTGCTGCATAAGTTCAGAAACCTTTGGCACTCCTTTGTGGAGGAAGGAGCGCCATGCGGGTTCAGCACATTGGATACCGA
>JBBFMG010000269.1:0-2900 GCA_037478575.1 Burkholderiales bacterium
GATCGGGTTGGCCGCGGTGCTCATGCTGGGCGCGCGACGGGGACGTTATCGCCAGGACGGGCTGAGCAGCGTCCATCCGCCATCGAGTATTCCCTTTCTCGCCCTGGGCGCCTGGATCCTGATCGTGGGCTGGTTCGGTTTCAACGTCATGTCGGCCCAGACGCTGGACAGGATCAGCGGCCTGGTCGCGGTGAACTCCCTCATGGCCATGGTGGGCGGCACTCTGGCGGCCCTGTTCGTGGGGCGCAACGATCCGGGTTTCGTGCACAACGGCCCACTGGCCGGGCTGGTGGCAGTCTGTGCGGGTTCCGACGTGATGCACCCGCTGGGTGCCCTGGCGACGGGTGGCGTGGCCGGCGCGCTGTTCGTAGCCCTGTTCACCCTCACGCAAAACAGGTGGAAGATCGACGACGTGCTCGGTGTCTGGCCCCTCCACGGCCTGTGCGGCGCCTGGGGCGGGATCGCCGTCGGGATTTTCGGTCGCGAGGCACTGGGCGGCCTGGACGGGGTGAGTCTGGGCGCCCAGGTGGTGGGCACAGTCCTGGGCGTGCTCATCGCCCTGGTCGGGGGTTTGCTGGTTTATGGGGTCCTGCGTGCCACCGTGGGCATCCGGCTTGATCCGGAGGCGGAGTTCAACGGTGCCGATCTCTCGATCCACCGGATTACCGCCAGCCCTGAAAAGGAAGCGGTCTGGTGACGGTCAGCCGCGCGGCTGCCACAGCACGTCCGGGTGGCCGAGCTGGCGGTTGATGGCCCGCGCCAACACGAACAACAGGTCGGACAAGCGGTTGAGATAACGAAGGGCGACCGGCGAGACGGCCTCCGCGCCGGCGAGGGCCACCAGGCTGCGCTCCGCCCGCCGGCACACCGCACGCGCGAGGTGGCAGAGCGCAGCCGGCGGACTGCCGCCGGGCAGGATGAACTCGCGCAAAGGGGGCAGCGGCGCGTTCAGCGCTTCCAGGTCCTGCTCCAGTTGCAACACCATGGCATCGGTCATGCGCGTGTGGCTGGGAATGGAGATCTCGCCCCCCAGCTCGAACAGCTCGTGCTGGATGCGCGTAAGGAGCACGCGAAACTGCGCCGGCAGCAACGGTTCCGCCAGCAGCAGGCCGAGGGTGCTGTTCAGTTCGTCGATGTCGCCCAAAGCAGCGATGCGTGGGGCGTACTTGGGCAGACGGCTGCCGTCACCGAGGCCGGTGGTGCCGTCGTCTCCGGTGCGGGTGGTGATGCGGCTCAGGCGGTGACCCATGGGCACGGCTTCCAAGGCGAGACCGGCCCGATTGTCCCACAGGGCCGCGCAGGCGCAAAGCCGCGGCCGTCAGGAGCTGGCGGCTGGCAGGGGCAGGGCGCGTGCGCCGCTGCGCCGGTCGGCGAGAATGCGCAGGCGGTTGGCGCGGGCGAATTCCATCACGAAGGCGTAGGCCGCCGGGTCGGCCTGCTCCAGGCCGCGCGCCACCACCAGACATTTCTCGCCGTCGATGATGCAGGGGTGCACGCTGGCGGAATAGTGCAGCCGCCGGTTCTCGTCGAAGCTCGCCAGGGCCGAGGAAATGCGTTCCACCCAGTCCCCGGGACGCAGCTTGCGACCGTCTTCCTGGAGGCTGGAGATGATCAGGTAGTCTTCGGGGTCGTCCGTGGCGTTCGTCTCCTGGTTCGCCTGCCAGGATTTACGGCCGCCGGGACGGCGACTTTAGGCCCCGGCCGGGTTGGCGCGGCTGGCCGGGGTGGTGCGCACGGCGCTGAGGATGCCCGCCAGAATCTGCCGCGGATCGGGCGGGCAGCCCGGCACCACCACGTCCACCGGAATCACGTTGGCGATGCGCCCGCGGCAGGCGTAGGACTCGCCAAACAGGCCGCCGTCGGCGGCGCAGTCGCCCACCGCCACCACCCATTTCGGGTCCGGGGTGGCCTCGAAGGTGCGCCGCAGGGCCGTTTCCAGATGGGCGGAGACCGGGCCGGTCACCAGCAGGACGTCCGCGTGCCGGGGGCTCGCCGCGAACTTCACGCCGGCGCCCTCGATGTTGTAGTGGGGACCGTTCATGGCGTGGATTTCCAGTTCGCAGCCGTTGCAGGAGCCGGCATCCACATGGCGCACCACCACGGCGCGCCCGAAGATCCTGAGGATCTCCTCGTTCAGGGTGCGCGTTTGCGCTGCCAGGGTGTCGGGCGCCGGCGGCGGTTCCGAAACGATGCCGGTCTTGAATAGCTGGCGCAGGATGATCCGGGCTGGCATCTAGAGGTCCGCTCCACTGTAGGACAGGTTGAAGGATTTGTTGATGAGGGGAAAGTCCGGCACGATGTTGCCCAACACCGCCAGTTCCAGCAGGGGCCAGTTCTGCCAGGAGGGATCGTGGGGATGCACCCGGTCCAGACGACCGTCGGGTCCCATACGCGCGTGGACGAGTACCGGACCGCGCCAGCCTTCGACCCAGCCCAGCCCCTCACACACCTGCTCCGGCATGGGCAGTGCATGCGCCATCGGTCCGGGCGGCAGGTTGCCTGCGATGTGCTCGAGCAAACGCAGGGATTCCAGCAGCTCGCCGGCACGCACCCGCGCCCGGGCCGCCACATCGCCGCTGCGCTCCAGCACCATCTGCACCTCCAGCGCATCGTAGGGCGGCCAGGGAAACTGCACGCGGGCATCCCAGGCCTGGCTGCTGGCCCGGCCAGCCAGACCGATGGCCCCAAGCTGGGCCGCCAGGGCCGGCGTCAGGATACCGGTGCCCGTGAAGCGGTCCTGCACACCCGCATGTTCTTCGTAGAGCTCGAGCAGGGGCTGCACCTCGTCGCGTGTCGCCTGGGCCAGGCGCGCAAGTTCCGGTGCCGCGGCCGGCGTCAGGTCATGGGCGACACCTCCGGGCACGATGCAGTCGAACAGGTAGCGGTGGCCGGCCACCGCT